>JAKAVO010000007.1 GCA_021817255.1 Thermoplasmata archaeon | reverse complement strand
GAGTCTGGACCGTTAGGATATCTCCTTTCATTAATGCAGTTAAACCAGTTAGTATTGAAAGATGACCCCCTGGGAATAGTAAGTGGCACTAACAATTAATGCAGTTAAACCAGTTAGTATTGAAAGGCCACAATTGCTGGAAGACAGTCTCTCCGAAGGCAGCAATGCAGTTAAACCAGTTAGTATTGAAAGCGAAACCCTCGATGAATTTTACCAAAGAGACAAAATAATGCAGTTAAACCAGTTAGTATTGAAAGCTGAGATGATCTCAATATGATAAAATCCGGTACCTGAATGCAGTTAAACCAGTTAGTATTGAAAGAACGAAAACTGCGCCAGGTATGTCTTTATGAGATCAAAATGCAGTTAAACCAGTTAGTATTGAAAGATAAAGAGGAGCTCAGAATCCCACGGCTTCGTAATCAATGCAGTTAAACCAGTTAGTATTGAAAGAAGAAGCATCACCGCCGCTATTATTATGCCCAGGATTAATGCAGTTAAACCAGTTAGTATTGAAAGAGGATTCTGAACCTAAAAAGAAGCCTGAAAAAAAGAAATGCAGTTAAACCAGTTAGTATTGAAAGTTAATTGCACTGTGAGGCTGTATTGGAATATGCGTTAATGCAGTTAAACCAGTTAGTATTGAAAGACACCACAACCGGAACTGCACAATTTACGAAAGTACAAATGCAGTTAAACCAGTTAGTATTGAAAGATAGTGAGAGATGTGAGGAGGGAATCCCAATGAAAAAATGCAGTTAAACCAGTTAGTATTGAAAGCGGAGAAAATAAACGTACTAGGCACTATCTACTCTTAATGCAGTTAAACCAGTTAGTATTGAAAGTTGTTTGCTCTTGCATGTTCGAGGAACGAGCTAGAGAATGCAGTTAAACCAGTTAGTATTGAAAGTTAAAATGCACATCATCACCCCAAATGGAATAACAAAATGCAGTTAAACCAGTTAGTATTGAAAGTTGATTCCTGGAATGCCCTTGTCTGGACCTGTATGGAAATGCAGTTAAACCAGTTAGTATTGAAAGACGATGTCGGGGACATATTTTAGCAATGGCGTCATATAAATGCAGTTAAACCAGTTAGTATTGAAAGACCGGCATGGCAACACGAGGTGAGGACAGTTGACCTATAATGCAGTTAAACCAGTTAGTATTGAAAGTGGGCAACCCAAATCGTAACGACACTGGCAACAGCCCAAATGCAGTTAAACCAGTTAGTATTGAAAGAGTCATGCTCACACGGTGCAGGAAGGGTACTAAGCAAATGCAGTTAAACCAGTTAGTATTGAAAGAAAAGTGGGCAAGGGGTTATATGAAATAAAGATAAGTAATGCAGTTAAACCAGTTAGTATTGAAAGCAGGGTAATGCAGATAATGAAACGGAGAATGATGATAATGCAGTTAAACCAGTTAGTATTGAAAGAAGGAGATAAGCCCTGAATACTATGCCCAATTAGCAGAATGCAGTTAAACCAGTTAGTATTGAAAGTTACATATTATCAGTCATTTTGTCTTATGTTCTGGCCGAATGCAGTTAAACCAGTTAGTATTGAAAGTTACATATTATCAGTCATTTTGTCTTATGTTCTGGCCGAATGCAGTTAAACCAGTTAGTATTGAAAGAATTTTCCAAGCCTCCGTTGAGTCTTTAGCATTAATAAATGCAGTTAAACCAGTTAGTATTGAAAGGATCCAAGAAGAAGAAGATATCGGAGCTGCAGGATGAAATGCAGTTAAACCAGTTAGTATTGAAAGAGGGAGGGAGTAAAAGATAGGGTAAATGCTGATAATGAAATGCAGTTAAACCAGTTAGTATTGAAAGCTGGAAATATGGTTAAACGAAATCCATTTGCGAAAGAAATGCAGTTAAACCAGTTAGTATTGAAAGGGGTTAAGAGCCAGGTCTATTGATGGTTGGATTATCAATGCAGTTAAACCAGTTAGTATTGAAAGACAACAACCTGACGATACTGTTTTACAGCGGAACTGAAATGCAGTTAAACCAGTTAGTATTGAAAGGAACATCGATACGACACGCAAGACCTGTATATTGATGAATGCAGTTAAACCAGTTAGTATTGAAATAATCTTTGACATTTAATAAAACACTTATTAAACATGGTTCTTTTGATATCTGAACGTTACATCTCTTAAAAAAGGGTAAAATATGACAAAAAGTTGAAGTTTACTATCACAATATACTATAAATCAATAAATATAAAAAGGCGGTCATAGAACAACGCGGTTATTCTCAGGATCGAATATATATGACTTCTCAGCCTTGATCAGGACTTTGACCTTTTCTCCAGGTGGGAAAGGATTATTGTGCAGGTAGAAGAATGAACTGTCATTATTGTCAAGATGGAGATTCACCCTGAATGATCCCAGGGACTAACTGGAAATCAAAACTTCTGCAGTCCCACACTCTACGAATGCCTTTGGAGTCTCAAAATCTTTGCTTCCGGAAGGATGAATCAGAATCTCATCAGGCCTGAAGCCAAGCAATCCATTCTCCACCATCTTTCCACTTAACAGTCCATTGCCTTTAATTGGAACTTCAAAATCGTCTCCTGCTTTAGCCAAATATGCATTTCCATCTTCAGTTATTCTGACTTTAAGAATATTGTACTCCCCTGTAGCTCTTGCAACCTCCACCGTGCTTGGAGAGCTAAACACATCAATGGGTTTCACAACCTGCAGAATTTTGCTCCCGAGATCTCAGTTATGGTGAGGGGGGATATTACAAGCAGTATCTCCCAACTTCTCTCTTCTCAAAGCATTCCAGATTTGTGAACGTAGTTCATATGAAGCTTCATCAACAAGTTTATAGCTCTATTCAGATTGCTTTGGTTTTCCTTTTCTGTCGTTTGTTGCTTAGAAAGTGGATCTCCGGAGGTTCTTTTACCAGTCAGAGCCTCCTCTAAAAACTTCGGAAATTTTTTGAAAAATATGTCTTGTTTTATTTCATATATGTGTGCAGAAAAATTACACGATTTCCTAATTTCATATAACTCATCAACTTCATTTTGAGCAAGTAATTTTTGATTGACAATTTTCTTTTTTCTGACATTTAAGTCTTTATACTTCTTATATTTTCTAATTGAACCAATAGGCACGATTCCGTGCACTTTTTTAGTTTCTTGATCTAATTGGAGATCATAACATAATGAAGTGTAGGTTGAAGCATCTATTGCATTTCTAATCATAACCATTGAGGCATTGAAATGACCTATTCTATAGCATTCAATTGCTTCGACAATAATATCCAATGTATCACTAAATATCTTTAAAGTTGCATTGGATTTTTCATCTGAATAGTCACAGTTTAAAAAGTATGTCTTCAGCAGATTGTCACATTCTGTGTTCCTTTGTGCTCGGCCAGTTAACCCTCTTGAATTGAAAGTATATATACCGCTCAAAATGCGATCTACCCATTCGTCGTTGGAGTAGGTACTCATTGAATAGAATATATGGAAGATGCTTAATTCTACGCTCTGCTATATGAAGGTAATTCTTTAAGACCGCATTTCAAAACGAACAGAAGGATAACATAGGAAATTTGTTTATTCGATCCTCTCCTTGAGTTTCGAAGTTTCCAATCAGATATTGAATTACAACAATAACTACTTTTTTTGACACAGAAAGTTTATCGAGGGAAAAACGTGAAGATCATGTCTATGTGAAAGATCCATTACATTTCTCCTTTAGATAATCATTAGTACTCTTGATCTTCATTTGCTCTCCAGACGATAAAGTCAAGTTAATATATTACAAGTTTATAAAGGGAATAGTGTAGGCATTGACTAAGCGGTGGTGCAAATTTGAATTATAATGAGGCTGCAGTTTTGGTAGATAACGCTTATTTGCAAAGGGAAGTAACAGATAAGCTCAAGGGTAACTATGGAAAATTTAGCTTGGACTATGAAGAGTTCAGTAACAGTTTATGCAGAGATATAAATTCTGAGCGATTTAGAACTTATATCTATGATGTACCATTGGAAAGCAATAGGAAATTTTTGACATCCTTAAATTTGCAAAGTCGTTTTGAGATTAGATTAGGCAAGCTTCAGGAAAATGAGAAAGGATTTCATCAAAAACAGGTAGATATACTGATCGCAATAGACATGATAAGGTTGGCGCTCAAAAACAGGATTCAACACGTAATTCTAATAACAGGGGACGGCGATTTTGTACCAGCAGTTCAGTTTGTGAAGGAAGAAGGCATTATGGTACATTTGAGGCACGCCGATGCGACTTATAGCAAAGACTTATCTCAAGTTTGCGATACGAGCAAACCCCTTACAAGAAATTCATTGATAGAATTCGATCGCAAAGAGGCTTACAGGAGATAGTTCACGGATTTTATTGGATCTCTTTAACATTCTGGGGGTAATTTCAATCCATCTGCCACCAGATATATGATTGTGTCCCTGTATTCCTGTGCCTTGAATCCATAGGATCGCTTGAACGCTGTCCCGATCTTGTTGTTTAGTCCCTCAACAACAGCTGAATTTATCCCTGATCGTATTGCTTCCATGATGCCATCAATGTGTCTCTTCACTGTTTTTCCAAGCTTCACTATATCCGGCATCCTTGACTTGGATGCCCATGATATTCATTTCCTCAGGTAATCTTCAGCAATGGGCACATCCACCTGCCATGCCTCTGGAGCGCTATCATGAAATGGCATGCATGTGATGTCTGGAGATCCAGTGATTTCACAGAGAACAACCGATCCCTATCCCTTTCTGAGAGATCATGTGAATTCTTCAGCCAGCCAAGAGAGACATTGTGTGTTCACATCCTGCAGCGAACTGAGTTCTCTTCCATCGAAGAAGCCCACCCTTGCATAACTGATACTTCTTTCAACTTTTCCCTTTGTTTGTGGCATATAGGGAAAGCATAACCCGACAATAATGCCATAATATTCAGCAAAGTCCATGAATTTCACATTGAACCTGGATTCTGAAGCTTTGATCTTCCTGCCTATGGCAACCGGCTTCATGTTGCCATATAATATTGTGTCCGTGAAACCGCCAAAGTATTCAAATGCATTGAGATGCATCCTGATCTCGTTTTCCGTGGATATGCCAGTTGTGAATTCTGCAAACCTCATCATGGAATATCCGAGCATAATGGAAAATGCATACAGTTTCCTGAATTTTCCGTCGTGATCTATGCGCCAGAATTCTCCAAAGTCAACCTGCGATTGTTTTCCAGGTTCTGTCTCATACCTGTATACTGCCTGTACTGACCTGACTCTCCTGAGTTCATGGCATTATTCCTTCAGTATTGTGTAGCCGCCATCATATCCAGTATTCCTTATCTCTTCTGTTTATCTTTCTCCACATGTTTATTCTTGAGTTACTCCCTCACACAGTTCCTTGATGTTCCAATCTTCTTTCCTATGGATCATATGCTCATACCATTGTCCCTCATACTGCGAATCATTTCCCACACCTCCAGACCGAACAATTCTGATCACTGTCTGCAGAAAGACATGGGTTAAAATTAAACCGGCGAAGATGCACAAGAATCAACAGGCGATTACAATCGTCTGATTTGCTGCTTTTTGCATGTTCTCCATGTGTTCATTCTCTCTCATAACATTAACATCATGGTGTTCCAGTTCTACGATGTCTCGGATCTTCTTTCATCAAACCTTTATATACTTCAATTCAAACATCGGGGTTGTTTATTATTTTTTCATTCAATACCAAATTTTTATAGACAGTTATGTCATTTAGGTCACGGGTAAAAATTGAACCTTATTAGGATTGAAAGGTACAATGGATTTTGTGGCTTCCGGAAGAAATTGTTGTAAAAATTGAACCTTATTAGGATTGAAAGAAATCATTACCGTGAGGGCCAAAAGGATGATATGTGTAAAAATTGAACCTTATTAGGATTGAAAGATTCCCCCATCAATTAAGTTCATTATGGGTTATCCCATGTTAACGCGCATCAGCAATCTCTTCCCCGAAGCATCTATTTCCTGCAAAATTCCAGCCAAATGTTGCAGGTGGATCAATGAAGTTTCTTTTTTCAATCCCCCTATAGCATTCTATGAATATTGCATTTTACTTTTCACAAAATTCAGCATGATCCCTTAGAATTAAATAGTAAACAATAATTCACAACTACGGGGACATGGGGTAATCAGGCATCCTATTGGGCTCCAGTCAGGTTTTGATTAGAAACGGGTCAACTGAAATGGTGATGATTGACTGGAACTATGAACCGGGAAGAGACCCGCAGATCTGGGTTCAAATCCCAGTGTCCCCATTTTTTTTGTATTCTTGCAAAATTATTTTCACATAAAATTTCCCCTTTTGCAGGCAACAATTTTTGTTAAATATTTGGCCTGGCATTTTCCATAAGCTCGTAAATATCGTATATCACGCCACATTCTCCAAACATTCTGTCAATATATAGAATGGGCACAAAAGAAAATCAACACAGCAACCGCTTCAAAATCCTGCAAATTAAAGGCCTTAATGTTAAGGTGAAGAGTTTATAGCTGTTTTTTTAATTTTCTCCCATTTTTATCTCCAATTCAATCTGTCCAAATATTAATTTTAAATCATGATCAAGTGTTATAAAAGTGCCAATATTACTTAAGAATTTCTATATCTCTTTAGTTGAAGCTCAGTTTTCTGTGGAATTCTCGTACTCCGCATTAACACAAAGTTAAATATTGATCATGCTTTATGCGGCAAATGAGAAAATTAGTCGTTGTAACATTAGTAATAGTCATGATTTTGGCGTTTGTCGGAATTTCATTTGTTTCTGCGATCAGCCAGGGCAACCATGTGCCTGACAGAGGATCAATTGGCAGCAATACACCTTTTGTTCCGCAGGGGAATTCCAGTTTGGGTTATGTCAAGTATACACTTGACCTGCTCAATAATTCGCTGCTGAATGGCAACCAAAAATCAGTCGGAGGCGGCATATCTCCAACAGCAATAAGCTTTGACCCGTCCAATGGGAATCTGTATATTTCAAATGCTAAATCAAGCAGTGTCACAATAATCAACGGAACCACAAACAAGATAGCTGGAATCGTGCAAGTAGGCTCAAGTCCTGGTGGAATAGCCTATGATCCATCAAATGGAAACATATACGTCCCTGATTGTTGCTCAGGAAATGTCTCGGTAATAAACGGAACCACAAACAAAGTTGTTGAAACGATAGCTGTAGGAAACGAACCTTCCAGTGCAGCTTTTGATCCATTAAATGGAAATATATATTTTACAAATCGCTGTTCAGACAACGTAACCGTAATCAACAGCACCACTAACAAAGTTATTGATTCCGTGAACGTGGGATGTGATTCTGGCGGGGCAGCTCTTGATCCCTTAAATGGAAATATATATGTTGTGAAATGCTTTTCAAGCAATGTCTCCATAATCAATGGCACCACTAACAAAGTGAATGGATCAATAAATGTGGGTTGTGGAGCTTCTGGAGTTGCATTTGATTCATTAAACAGGCATCTTTATGTTTCCAACCGTGATTTCAGCAACGTTTCAGTAATCAACGGAACCACAAACAAAGTAATCACATCTATAAACGTGGGATATGGTCCAACTGGAATAATATTTGATTCATCAAACGGAAACATTTATGCCACCAATTCGCGTTCAACTAACGTTTCAGTTATCAACGGAACCACAAACAAAGTAATCAAATCTATAAACGTAGGAAACTCACCAACTGGAGATGCCTTTGATTCTTTGAACGGAAACGTATATGTTACAAATTGCTGTTCAACTAACGTTTCAGTAATCAACGGATCCACCAGCAAAGTAGTAACATCCATCAATATGGGCACAGAGCCTGCCGGTGCGGCATTTGATCCATCAAATGGGTATATGTACGTCGTCAACAAAGCCTCAGACAATGTTTCCGTGATAAATACTACTTCTGGCAAAGTGAACCTATCTATCAATGTGGGCCATGATCCCAGGGGAGCACTCTTCGATCCTTTAAATGGGAATGTATATATCACAAACGCCTGTTCATATAATATCTCCGTAATTAACGGAACCACCAACAAAGTAGCAACATCCATCAATATGGGCTCAGAACCTGCAGGAATTACATTCGATCCATCAAATGGGAAGGTGTACGTCGTCAACCAGGTTAATGACAGTGTCTCCGTAATCAACGGAACCACAAATAAAGTTGTTGAAACTGTGAACGTTAGCTGTGACCCTAGTGGAGCAGCCTTTGATTCTTTGAACGGGAATGTATATGTTACAAATTGTTGTTCAGACACTGTCTCCGTAATAAACGTAACCACCAGCAAAGTCATTGTAAACATAACAGTAGGATCATCACCAAAATCCGTGGCTTTTGATCCATCAAATGGGTATATATACGTTCCAAACAAGTATTCAAACAATGTTTCAGTAATCAACGGAACTACAAACAAAGTAGTTGCCTCCATCAATGTGGGGGCAAGGCCTTACGGGGTGGCTTTTGATCCATAAAACGGATACCTATATGTTGCGAATCACTATTCGAATAACGTCTCCATGATAAACGGAACTACAAACAAAGTAGCAACTTCCATAAATGTAGGCACAGAACCTTACGGAGTTGCCATTGATTCGGCCAATGGAAATGTGTTTATAGACAATTCAGGGTCAAGTACCGTTTCTATACTATCTCATGTTCCAAAACCACCGGCAAAAAAATATGCTCTAAATTTCACGGAATCTAACCTCCCATCAGGAACTGCCTGGTATGTTAATTTAACGAACGGAATGAAATCAGGGTCAATAACAGGAACATCTTACACTTTCAACCTTCCAAATGGATCATACTCTTACTCAATAGCAACACCGGATAAGATTTACGAATCACCACCCGGCTCAGCTACAGTGGATGGTATTCCAGTTTCCATGGCAGTAACCTTCTCAAAAGTCACATTCACTGTAACATTCACAGAATCTAACTTAACATCAGTAACTGCATGGTACGTAAATATAACAGGCCTTCCAGGTTCAGGGGCAATAACAGGAACATCATATTCATTTTCCCTGACCAATGGATCGTACAATTACACAATATCAACATCAGACAAGATATATCAAGCACCCGGGGGGTCATTTGCAGTTAATGGAAAAGCGCTTCCAGTTTCTGTCAGTTTCTCAAAGGTGAAGTATACAGCAACATTCACAGAATCCAACCTTTCACCAGGATCAGCTTGGTATGTGAATATTACAGGACAGCCAGGCTCAGGGGCACTCACAGGAACCTCGTATTCAGCGAATCTGGTCAATGGGACATACGCCTACAGCATTGCAACCACTGACAAAACATATCATGCAAATGCAGGTTCGATCACCGTAAACGGCAATAGTTTATCACAACCGATCTCATTCTCAAAAGTCACATACGCTGTAACATTCACAGAAACGGGATTGCCTTCATTGACGGAATGGTATGTTAATTTAACGAACGGAATAAAGTCAGGTGTGATCAGTGGAACATCATATTCAGTATCCCTGGCAAATGGAACATATTATTACTCCACAGCAACATCAGACAAGATATACCAGGCATCAGGCGGATCATTTGCAGTTAATGGAAAAGCACTTCCAGTTTCTGTCAGTTTCTCAAAGGTGAAGTATACAGTAACATTTACAGAATCTAACTTAACATCAGGAACAACATGGTACGTAAATATAACGGGGCAACCAGGCTCAGGTGCGATCACGGGATCATCATATTCATTTTCCCTGACAAACGGATCGTACAATTACACAGTCCAGTCTCAGGGAAGAATTTACCATGCAACTCCAGGATCGTTTACAATTAATGGATTGACGACAGCCAATTCTGTTTCTGTTTCATTCTCTGAAGTAAAATACACGGCAACTTTCACAGAATCCAATCTTCCATCAGGAACAGCGTGGTATGTCAATTTAACAAACGGAATGAAGTCAGGTGCGATCACGGGATTATCATATTCATTCTCTCTGGCCAATGGATCATACATCTACAACACCACAACCACTGACAAAACATATCATGCAAATGCAGGGTTGATCACCGTAAACGGAAAAAACACATCACAGCCGATCACTTTTTCAAAATCTATATACATGGTAACATTCACAGAATCTAACTTAACATCAGGAACTGCATGGTACGTAAATATAACAGGCCTTCCAGGTTCAGGGGCAATAACAGGAACATCATATTCATTTTCCCTGACCAATGGATCGTACAATTACACAATATCAACATCAGACAAGATATATCAAGCACCCGGGGGGTCATTTGCAGTTAATGGAAAAGCGCTTCCAGTTTCTGTCAGTTTCTCAAAGGTGAAGTATACAGTAACATTCACAGAATCCAACCTTCCATCAGGTACAGCATGGTATGTTAATTTAACGAACGGAATGAAGTCTGGAGCAATAACAGGATTATCATATGCATTCTCCCTGACAAACGGATCATACTCATACACAGTACAGTCCCAGGGAAGAATTTACCATGCGTCTCCAGGATCGTTTACAGTTAATGGATTGACAACAACCAATTCTGTTTCTGTTTCATTTTCTGAAGTGAAGTATACAGTAACATTCACAGAAACGGGATTGCCATCGGGAACTGCATGGTACGTTAATCTAAGCAACGGCATGAAGTCAGGAGCAATCACAGGATCATCTTACACTTTTAACCTCCCAAATGGATCATACTCTTACTCGATAGCAACATCAGCCAAGTTCTATGAATCACCGTCTGGATCAGTTTCGGTGAAAGGAAATTCAGTCTCCAGCGCAGTCACTTTCTCCCTGGCCAGGTATACAGTCACATTCAGGGAATCAGGCCTTCCATCAAACACGACATGGTATGTTAATTTAAGTAACGGCATGAAATCAGGTGCTATCAGTGGAACATCTTACACTTTCAATCTTACAAATGGAACATATTCTTACACCATCGGCAATGAATCAGGGTATTCATTTTCGGCTTCATCCACTTCAATATCAGTTAATGGCAACAATCTTTCGAAAACAATCACATTTTCAGCCATCAAAAAATCGCCCTCTGCATCAGGAATGCCCAGCGCAGTGCTTTATGGTGCAATCGGAGGGGTTGCAGCAGTTGTACTGTTTGGATCTGTGCTTGCGATGAGGAAAAGGAAGATCTGATCAATCTTCTCAAACCAAATTTATCCATTGAGCCAGGCGAAAAGCACTCACATCCGGCCTTATTTCCGGTTAAATTCACATTTCTTCTGCAACTTATTAGATTTCTTTTGTTTTTTGCATAGAAAATCAACTTCATCCAACGCACGGTTTTTTTGATCGTTCTTCCTATAATTTCTAAATTAAAACACTATTTATCCAACATTGCCATCAATGCTGATGAAGTCGCTGAACGGAAGAGAAATGAAAAATCTGCATTTTAAATGGAGCAGTGAAAACAAACCAAAAATTCACGTTATGGAAGGGGAGGAGTTCGAGGTTGCCATACCAGACTCTTCAACCATGCAGATAAGCAGGAGTTCAACACTGGAACAGGTGCGATCCATAGATTCTTCACTGTTCGATGGTGCAGTTGGGCCTGTATATATTGAAGGTGCCGAAGTTGGAGATCGCATTAATGTCAGAATAAAGAAAATCGAGACTGAAAACTGGGGATGGACCGCAATAATGGATAACTTTGGCCTGTTGAAAAATAGATTCAGGGAAACACTTGTCATATGGCAGGTTGGCAAAAGTGAAATAAGGAGTGAGGGAGATTTGCTAAAGAATATAAAAATAGAACCCAACCCATTCCTGGGTGTTGTAGGCACGGCACCGGGAAAAGGGGAATATGGCATGATCCCGCCACAATATTTTGGCGGCAACATGGATAACAGATTTCTGTCTGAGGGGTCAGCCATTTCCCTGCCTGTATCAGTGAAAGGAGGGCTGCTTTCGTTTTCAGATCCGCATGCTTCCCAAGGAGACGGAGAAATATGTGGAACTGCTGTTGAAACGGGAGCAAGAATAGTTGCTGAAGTTCAAATCGTTAAGGGCAAGGAAACAGGTTCGCCTATCATAGAGGGCATGAAGAAGGAAGCAGGGAAAGTTGTAATATCCACGGGGATTGGCCCAGATCTGTTTTTGGATGCACAGAATGCAGCCCTGTCAATGATATCAAACTTGCAGGAAAAAGGGCTGACAGCAGAAGAAGCCTATATTTTGTGCAGCGTTGCAGGCAATTTGCACATAAGCGAAATCGTTGATGAGCCTAATTTTGTTGTCTCGATGGAAATGCCTTCATATATAATTGATCAAATTTAAAAAAATAATGGGTCATCGGACTTTAATGTGGGTGACATTTTCATTTTTCTACTTAGCCAGACGGTGTTGAAGGGCTTCATTGAAACAAATGACCCACACAAAAGGGTGAAGAGCCAAAATAATTAATAAAAAATTTGGTTATAAAAATAAATATTGGTGCTGGTTTTTCCTTATTTATCCCAGCTTATCTCTATATGGTCTGAGTCATATGTGCCGGCGGCGGTCGCCCTGTGCGGGTGTTTCTTTACGTAATAGTACGATATGATTAACGCAAATGCAAACGACCATATGAGGCCAATAACTGCTGAAGTTGCAAAAGCAAAGTTGTCAAAGGAAGGTGATGTAACCTGTGTCATGATATCTCCTTCAACTGTGTAATAAATAACGACTGCTGCGATTATGGAAGAGGTTATTGGAATAACCCCATGGACAAAAAACCTGAATACCTTCTGCGATTTTGTATACAGAGTCAGGCCTATATTTGCGTATATGTGTGTGAATATTATCCCTATTCCTGCCCCTGTAAGAAGGATCAATGCTCCGGTTCTTGGGCCGAAAAAGAAACCAAATATGAGGTTGATAACCAACATAAGGATCATGTACGCCCTTATTGCTTTGTGCGGGCTCTTGTATTTCTTGTGGACCTGGGAGAATGATTTCGGGAATATGATTTTGTCCCTGCTCGCAGAAAACCATACCCTGCTCACTGCGTTTGTCTTTGCAACACCATTGGAGAGGTAGCTGTTTATTGTAAAGATTACAAGAAGGATGCCGCCTATTGGCCCCAGATATCTTTCAAACACAATCAGGCCAGGATCTCTTGCACCTGCAAAACTCCCTATGCCTGATATTCCCCAGCCAACCGTAAGCGCATATGTAGCGGGTATAAGTGCCAGCCCGGAAAAGATATATGAAAGCAGAAGAGAATTCTTTATCTTCTTCTTTGGTTCAGTGACCTCTTCCGAAATGGTTGTCGAAATACCTATTCCTGTAAAGTCACTGATTGAAAATATCATTGAAAGGAAAAACACAGGAACAACACTTACCGGCAGGGTGAAAGGCATGAATGAATTTGCCGGGCCAACTTCAACTATAATTATAATGGAGGCCACAAGAAGAAACATCACTTCCGCGAATCCGGTAATAAAAGTATACTGTACTGAAGGCCTGATGCCCAGATAGGGTATAACTGTAACATAGATTATCATTCCAACTGCAAAAACAACCCAGAGGTATTTTAATGCTGTAATCTCCGATGAAAGCAGAAAGAGAAATGACGATATTCCAAGGACAGCGAAAGCCGACGAAGTAAGGTTTTCATAAAGCCATGAAAATGCTGTAGCCGGCCCAAGGAAACCCGATTTCGTTGAGGCTGCAGAATAAGCATAATATCCTCCTGCATTTGACCTCAGTTTTGAAAACTCATAAGGCGTGATCATCCACATTCCATATATCAGCCATGCTACCAGTACAGCCGTAACTGACCTGAATCCCACGACTTTAAACGTCCCTATCATGAGAATTGCAATATCTGCTGCCGGGCCAACCTGGGCCAGAGAGTAAAATGCCCCCTGCCAGGTTCCAACAGATCCTTTTTTCAATTCGTTCTTGCTGCCACCTAAATCATCTGGCGTCTTCTCGAACATAATACCTTCTTTAATAGTTCATATTATATAAGTGGTTTCGGCAATATATTTATATGAAAAAATTTTCATCAGGAAACCCCAATAATTCATGGGTTTTTATATTATAATATTATAAATTATATAAATTTCACTAAAAGGTAATATATTACACACCCTGAAATTTATATTTCTAACTTAAAGGCAGTTAAGCAAAGGCTGATCAGAAAATACAAAAAAATAAAATGTGTGTTTCAATTGAATATTGGCTTAAAGATCAAAAGTTACCCCCTGGGAAAGAGGGAGTTCATTTCCATAATTCTTGGTAATGGTGATTCTTCTCGTGTATGCCTTCCAGGAGTCGCTTCCTGATTCCCTGCCCCCGCCAGTATCCTTTTCACCGCCAAATGCGCCGCCTATTTCTGCTCCGGCTGTGCTTGTGTTTATATTTGCAATGCCGCAGTCTGATCCCTTTGATGAGAGGAATATTTCCTCCTCCCTCAGGTCAGTTGTAAACATTGCTGATGAAAGCCCCTGGGGCACTCCATTGTGAATTTCCATGGCTTCCTGCAGGCCGGAATACCTGAAGAGGTAAAGAATTGGCGCAAAGGTTTCTTCCTTCGTTATTTCCATATCCTTCTTTGCTTCTATTATTGTAGGTTCCACGTAATAGCCATTGTTTCCGGCACTGTGCCTTTTTCCGCCGGCCAGCACCTTTCCACCCTGTTTTACAGCAGTTTCTATGGCCTTCTCGTAGTTCAGGACAGCCTCACTGTCTATAAGGGGCCCAACAAGCACCCCGTTTTCCAGTGGATTGCCAATCTTTACCTTTTTATAGGCTTCAACGAGCCTTTTCCTGAAATCTTCGTATATCTTTTCACTGACAGCAACCCTCCTGGTGCTTGTGCATCTCTGCCCTGCAGTTGCCATTGCCCCAAAGCCAACCCCCTTCAATGCAATATTCATATCTGCTTTTTCGCTCACAATTGCACAGTTGTTTCCTCCAAGTTCAAGAATTGCCCTTCCAAATCTTTCAGAAACCATTGATGAAATATGCCTGCCTGTCTTCACTGAACCTGTGAATGAAACAAGAGGTATTCTCTGATCTTTTGCAAGAAGTTCACCTATGACACCGCCCCTTCCGTTTACAAGCCCAAAGATGTTTGGAACGCCCTCCTTTTCAAGGACATCGCCAATAACCCCCATCACCGCAACTGAAGTGAGCGAAGCCTTTGAAGACGGTTTCCAGAGTACTGTATCTCCGACGGTTGCCGCAATGAAGGAATTCCATGACCATACTGCAGAGGGAAAATTGAATGCCGATATAACACCAACTATTCCAAGGGGAAGGAATTTCTCATATAACACGTGCCCGGGCCTTTCACTTGCTATTGTGTTGCCATAAATTTGCCTCCCAAGCCCGGTTGCGTAATATCCCACGTCTATCATTTCCTGAATTTCTCCCTGTCCCTCTACATTTGTCTTTCCAACTTCAAGGGATACAATTCTTCCAAGAAGCTCTTTCTTTTCTGAAAGTGCATCGGACAATTTCTTAATGAGCATTCCCCGCTTGGGCCCAGGAACATCGCTCCATTCGGCAAAGGCCTTCTTTAACGAATTAAGTGTTTTTTCATAACTTTCTTTGCTTGCCACAGAAACTCTCCCAAGTGTAGAGCCATCAATCGGGCTTTTTACTGTAATCGCGTCTTTTTCTGAGAAATTTTCCCATTTTCCATTATAAACCCCGGGATTATTTTCAGATAGCCCAAGTTTTTCAAAAGTGTCTCTTTTTATTTTCTCAATTTCCACCATGGGCAAGTGATTGGTTCACTGTTTATATGAATAGTGGTAGTACAAAAATTATTTAATATTGATTTTTTTTATGTCTTTTTTCTCGCCATTCTGCTTTGATGCAATTCTCTTTCCGGCATCCATCATTTCGTCTGCTGCATTCTTCATAAACGAAAGCATATCCATGGCAGCTTCTTTCATTTCCGGGAATTCAATATCAACTTCAAAATGAATCCTTCCATTCTTCTTTCCAATTGTTTTCTCCGCCATTTAACTCATCTCTATATCCAAATAGCCCTTATTAAATTCTGCGTTGACAGGATTCAGTTCACTCATGCTCTGGGGCAGGAAGAACACTCTTCTCCAGTTGTCAATCTGCACCACCAGCTCACCGCCCCTGTTGTGCAGTTCTGTATTTTCCTTATCCGCAAATGGGACTCTTATCTTGATAATTTTCTGTTTGTCCTCTACCAGGAATTGTATTGGGGGAATTATATCGCTCATGGTGTTCATTGGATCCAGGTTTTTATAGAGTTTTTTGCCCATCTGTTCAAGCAGTTTCAGCCCTGTTGGTTCCTTTTCACTCATTGGTATTTTCAGGATTGTGAGATCGGCGAAAGCAGTTTCAATCTCTTTCAGAACCTCACTCTGCGATTCTCTCCATTTCTTCAGGAAATCTCCCGTGTCGTCATCGTAAATCTTGTTTATAATGACGCTATCCACGTTATATCCATACATTAACAGGTAAGTAAATGCCCTCTTGGTTTCATTGAAAGACATCCTGTCCGGATTGCAGACAAGCCTTATTGTTGTAATTTTGGGATCTGACAGTATTTCCTCCACTTCCCTCATCTGGGAATATAATTCTTCAATGCTCCCGAATACCTTGTCATCGGGGATTGGAACTCCAAGGAAAGGTTTCATCAACGGCCTCATAATCTTTGCAGTTTTTCTGCCTATGGGAAATATTCTCTCCATGTACCATGAAAAAGCCTCTGGAAAAGAGAGCAGTTTTAATGATTCCCCTGTGGGGGCAGTATCCATTATGACAACGTCAAACCTGTTATTCCTTGCGTATTCCCTTATATAGAGAAGTTCTGTTGCCTCATCAAATCCTGGGAGGGTGGCAATTTCCTCCGCTGCAATGCCTTCCACACCCTGCGATCTCATGAGCGCCGTTAGGTACAGCTTAAGGGTGTCCCAGTATTTTCTGATGGATTCTGTAACGCTCACTTCCTGAAGATAAAGGTTTTCACTCACCTGGACAGGATCATTTCCTATGTCCCTCTGGAAAGCATCACGCAGGCTGTGTGCAGGATCTGTTGAAATTACCAGTGTCTTTAGGCCCCTTGAAGCCAGTTCAATTCCCGTAGCCGCAGAAACACTTGTTTTCCCAACACCGCCTTTCCCTGTGTATAATAATACCCTAACCATTCCGAAACACCATCCTAAATTCTTATTCTGCTGATGACACTGTATGCAATTTCAAACAAGGTCTGGAGGTTTGGGCTAATTTTCGCTGTTTTTTCAGATTCTATTGCTTTATCAATGAAATCCTTTGCTTTTTCAAGGGAATAATCAACGGAGCCTGAATCTATCAGGAATTGCTTTGCCTTTTTTATGCTCTCCTGATCCACGTTTTTCCCTTTTAAAACACTCTTCAAGAGTTTCTTGCCTGCTTCGTCGCCGTGGTTCAGCGCATAAATCATTGGCAGTGTAAGGGCACTGTGCTTTATATCCGTAAAAGGGGGTTTTCCGGTGTTCTCCTCCTTGCCCACAATATCCAGTATGTCATCGGCAATCTGAAACGCCATCCCCACATTGAATGCAAACGTGAACATATTATCCTGATCCTGCTGGGAGGATCCTGCAACCATTGCGGCGGTTTTTGCGCCTGCCCCAAAGAAATAAGCAGTCTTGTTTGTTATTATATTGAAATATGTATCTTCCGTTATATCAAAATTCCCGAGGTTCATTGATTCCTCAATCTGCCCTTCTGCAAGCTTTTGTGCAGCCTTTGCCACGACTATTGATACATCTGTTCCATAAGAAGCGCCAATCCTGTATGCAACGGAAAAGAGATAATCCCCTGTAACTATGGCATCTTCAAGGCCATACTTCTTATGCAATGAAGGTACACCCCTTCTCTCCTCAGATTCATCTATAATATCGTCATGGATTAAGCTTGCACTGTGCATGATTTCATACGCAACAGAAAGATCCAGTACATTCTCAACGGGCTTGGTTGTATTTAATTCGTATACAAGCAGTATAATCAGTGGCCTGAGCCTCTTGCCGCCGGAAGATATTGTATAACTGGACATTTCGTTCAATCTTTCGTTGTCGGTTTTAAGGACCTCAGCCAGCCTCTTATTAATAAGATCCAGTTTGCCGCTCAGATCAACACTGATTTTTAGTACTTCTGACATTAAATCAACAGGACGACATTGCCCGGAGGCAATTTAAACTTTTTAAGAAATTCGAGCATAATCAGATCTGTTGCCAAATTAAATGTTTTTGAAAAATTACTTGGAGATCGTAATTTCAATGGAAGACACGTTTGATTCTCCCCTTTCTCCTTCGACCTTTTCAGTTTCTATGTGAATGTCAGCATATTTGGCGTTTGGCATGAACTTGTTTTTTGTTATTTCTGCAATGTCTACAGCTTTGCTTATAGATTTGCCCCTAGCCTTGATTACTATTTTCTCAGCATTGTTTGTGTTAAACTGAGTTACTACTGCTAGCACATAGTTCATTGTTGGCTTCTTTCCTACGTAAATGATGTTATTTCCTTCCGACATTGTAAATCACTTATGCTGTAAATGAAAAAAGGGTATTTAATCATATCCCATTTATTGGAAAAGATTTGATATGCATAATTATTTACTTCAGCCTGATCATTGTTTCTGTATTTCTTATGCCTTTTATTTCCATTATTCTGTCAATAAAATCATTCAGTTCAACCAGGTTCCTGTATGATACCATTATTGCCATATCTGATTTCCCTGCAATTTCATAGACCTTTGCCGATATTGTTTTCAGGTTCTGAAGGATGCTGGCCTTGTTAAGTGGATCATACTTGGACAGTATTATGGCTTCCTTCATCTCTGTAGTTTCTATGGTGAACCTGGTTATGACATTCCTTTCCTGGAGATTCTTTATCCTTCTTCTGACGGTGCCCTCTGAAACATTTATGACAGTTGCTATTGCCTTATTGGTAAACCTGCTGTTCATTCTCAGCAGCTCGAGTATCTTTTCGTCCAGAAGATCTATGTTTTTCTTCTTATCTATAGAGTGTTCCATCCGTCCCTTTTTCCTTGCTGGGGCCTTTCTTAATAAGTTCTTTTGGAATCTCGTTCATTCTTATTATGTTCGTTGCCTGAACCATGTATATAGGAAGGCCTGTGTTAGGATCATTTCCACCTTTCATTATGGCAACTATTTCCATTTTAACCTGAATGACAGAGCCGTCTCCCAGTTTAACCTTGACCCATTTGGGTTCTTCTTCAATATCAAAATTTATTATCTCCCCGTTGTCTGGAAGACCTCCTTGAAATACCATAATCATAGATGCAATAAGGATATATAAAACAGATTGGCTAAATATGAAAATCTATTTTATCCATTAAGAATTACGGAGTTTAAGCGAGGGTTGCTGAGCTTGGCCAAAGGTGCTGGACTTAAGATTCAGTCGCGTAGGCGTTCGTGGGTTCAAATCCCATCCCTCGCATCGAGAAAATCGTTCTATTCATTGGAAAACCAAAGCATGCGATGGATTACCGTTTAAAATTTTGTCCACAAATGTTTATAAAAGAGAAATAAGATTATTTTAAGGAAGGATTAACCTGTATATGGTTGAAAATGATGAAATTTATGAAGAATTAAGGAAGAATATACGTGAATTTGTAGGAAGAAAGGTTGAACCAATAGCCAAAAAGATGGACATGCAGGATTATTTTCCGGAAAGTGTTTTCAGGGAAATGGGGAAGATGGGATACCTTGGTATTACTGTAGGAGAAGAATTTGGAGGTGCGGATCTTGGCTATCTCGGACAGGCTGTTATTGAAGAGGAATTGGGCTATTCTTCACCTTCGCTTGCCCTGAGTTATGGTGCACACAGCAATCTCACGCTTGATAACCTCTATAGAAATGGAAATGGAGAACAGAGGGAATTGTTTGTCCCAAAGCTTGTTTCAGGAGAATGGATTGGCTCTCTTGGCTTAACGGAACCACAATCAGGATCAGACGCACTTAACATGAAAACCAACGCGCTCAAAGAGGGAGATAATTATATAATAAACGGTTCAAAAACATATATCACGAATGCACCTTATGCAGATCTTTTCCTTACTTATTGCAAAACAGGAAAAGAGCACTCGGCGTTTATAATTCTGGCAGATGATGAAGGTTTTTCAAGAGGCAGGAAATTTGACAAGATGGGGATGAGGGGATCGCCCACAGGAGAGATATATTTTCAGAATGTAAAAGTATCAGAAAAAAGGTTGCTGGGCAGGGAAAACCATGGAAAGCACATAATTTTAAGCGGGTTGAATTCTGAAAGGGCCATCCTGTCTTTTATCTTTGTCGGGCTCGCAAGAAGATCCCTGGAAGAGGCAATTAAATACTCTGTGGAAAGGAAACAGTTTGGCGAATCGTTATACAGGTTTGAAATGATCCAGGACAAACTGGCAACCATGTATACCCGGTACAAAGCATCAAAGCTCCTTGCATATGACTCCATTAAACACCTGAAAAACAATAATGTGGATATGAAAGCGGCAGCTGCTTCTATTCTTTATTCAGCACAGGTGTCTGAATACATCTCAAGGGAATGCATTCAGATCTTTGGTGGAGCCGGATATATGCACGATACTGGAATAGACAGGCTTATGAGGGATGCAATACTTGGCCAGATAGGAGCCGGAACTACGGAAATAAGAAAAAAGCTCATATCGGGGTCTCTAATTAAGGATTTCCGAGAAGGAAGGATTATTGATTGAATTATGTTATGCATAAAATGCGGAACCAGAGATGCTGTCTACAAGGGTTTATGCGAAAGCTGTGTCTGGGAGGGGCTTGCATTTGACAAGCCAGGTTCTATAACATTTACGAGCTGCCCAAAATGCGGTGCAGTAAAGGTTGTAAATTACTGGGCACACCATGAAGCGCATGAGAGGTGGTCCAGGAAGGTATATGAATTGTTCAGAGTGAATGAACCATTTAAAATTGAATCGTTCAGCCCAATAGAACTGAATAAAATTGAAGATACAGCTTATTTAAAAGCCACAGTAAAGAGGGATGAGCTTGATTCAAAAACTTTCCCTCTGGAAATACCATATAAAAGGGAGTTGATAAGCTGCCCTACATGCAATAAAGTTACTGGATCATATTATGAGTCTAAAGTCCAGTTAAGGGGATTTTCCGAGAAAATGAGCCCGGAGATAAATAATATACATGAAGAACTTCTGAAAATGGTTGAGAGCAACCAGAAGAAAGATCCTGAATCTTTTGTCTCCAAGTCAGTCCAGCTCAGGGAGGGAATTGACATATACCTTGGCAAAAAGAAAGACGGGGATACTTTCGCCAGGGAAATACAGTCTAAAACCATATGCAATGTTGTTGTCTCAAGTTCACTTGCGGGCATAAAGGATGGAAAACAGTTTTTCAGATTCACCTATATGATAAGAATACTTGATATTGAGCCAGGGTCATTAATCTTCTTTGATAATGTAAAATACATATACCAGGGAAAGAGGCCTGGAGGAATATATGTTACAGACCTGAAGAAAGGGGAGATCACTCTAATCAACAAAAGAATAATAGATTTTGACAAGCTCAGGGAAACCGGTGAAAAGGCACAAAAAGAAAAGTTTATTGTACTTGACAGGACAGAAAATGAGACCAATCTTATGAATGAAAGGACATACAGCCAGATTACGCTGAAAAGCGTCATCAAGGAGGATCAGGTTGAACTGTTCTTCTACGAGGACAATTACTACGGAATTTTGGGTGATAAATAATGTTTGTTAGATCAGAATGGGAAAATTTAAGGGAAGTAATTATGCACAGGCCAGGGACGGAGATAGATTATGCCATGATCTCCCCAAGGGCATTTCTCTTTGAGAGGCCTTTCAATAAAACGAAGGCCCTGGCAGAGCATGAAACACTTGAAAATGTGATGAAGGAAAACGGGGCCAAAGTGACGAAGCTGAGGGAAATCGTTGTAAACAGGTGCAATGCAGACAGCAGCTTCAGGAAGGAACTTGAGGAGAGAATAGAACAGGAGGTGCAATTCTACGGCGACATATCAGAGGTTGAAAAGCTGAAATCAGACTTTCACAGGAATCTGCCCTTCATGGACGCTGACACACTTTTCAATATCTCAATACTTGTTCCATCCATAGATATCAGGGTGGACAAGGAAAACCACATGTCATACCCAAAAATATTCTCAAACATTCCGTTGACCAATCTTTATTTCATGAGGGACCAGCAGGCTGTAAGTTCCAACGGGGTAATACTTGGAAGGATGAAATTGCCACAAAGAAAGCTTGAGCCTGAAATTACAGGGTTCATAATGAAGAATGTCCTGGGAAACGATCACCTCAGGAGAGTGGAAGAAAACTCACACTTTGAGGGGGGCGATTACATTCCATGTGGTGATTTTGGACTTATTGGCACTGGACCGCGGACTGATATCCAGGGAGCAATGTCTGCAATGAATTCAGGCATGATGGCACACGATGAAATTCTCGTTGTAGAAAATCCAAAATACCCATTTATGGTCAACGACCTGCTCAACAATATGCACCTGGACACCTATTTCAACATAGCAGGCAATGGAACTGCCATAGGGTCTGCAAGGCTTGCAAAAGCTGCAAAAGGGAAGCTGTACCATAGGGCAGGGGATGGATATGAATTCAGCGAAAATATTGCACTGAATGATTATATGATCAGGAAGGGGTATAATATAATGGATATTTCGCCAATAGAACAACTCTGCTATTCTTCAAATTTCCTGACACTGAAGGATAACAAAATCATATGCATAGATTCCTTTTCTGTGTTGAAAAAACTCGAAAGGAACGGTGTAATCACGGAGAAGATAAAGGAAGAGGCAGGGGCAAAGGCAATTCAGCTGCAGAGTGGGGAAATGTTCCCTTCAAAAAACATGATGAATGAATTCGGGCTGGATTTTATCAAGATAAACCTTGAAGAAATAACCGGAGGCTATGGTGGGGCACACTGCATGACATATACGTTGCACAGAAACTGAAATGTGTGCATATACTGGAAACATCATCAATAATGCCATACTGCAATACTTTTTAATTCTCAATTGAAAATAAATATAAACAAATATTCTGTAAATGTGGAAATTTTCCCACTTGAAGGCAATGAGAAAGGTTAATAAAAAATAACCCGATACTGATCTGCATGTCAACGAAATTCATGATTTACGTAGCAGTCGGTTTAGCTGCCTTACTCCCAGCTGTGTGGGGATTCTTCCTCGTTTATGCACCAATCTGAGGGCATTAAAAATGGCTGAAGATAAGTTTTATGATCAGGTATATTCACTCAAGGATCAGATCAGGTTCGGAGGCAAATTTTCAATAAATCCTAAAGAAGTTAAAGCAATCGCCATCTCTGGAATGGGCGGTTCAGGCGTTTCGGGGAGGATCTTTTCCGAAGCCTTTCAGGATATTCCTGTAATCACAATAGATTCATATAAACTGCCAAAATTTGTAACCAGGGATTATTTCTTTGTTGCCGTCAGCTATTCGGGCAACACAGAAGAAACATTAAGTGTTGCAAAAGAAGCTAAATCCAGGGGAATAAAGATCAATGCCATAACTTCCGGGGGAGAGCTTTCCAAAATATGTGACAATCTTGTTAAAATACCATCAGGGCTGCAGCCAAGGGAAGCCATAGGCTATCTCCTGATGCCCCTGCTTAACACATTTATTGGTGTTAATGAGGAAGAAAGAACAAACATCATTTCTATTCTTGAAGCACTTGAAAAGGAAAGGAGCCCAATATGGCAATTGGCCCAGAAAATCGTTGATTCAAGAAAAATACCATACATATTGTCATGGGAGCCATTCAGCAGCCTCAGTTACAGATTCAAGACCCAGTTTAATGAAAACTCAAAACTTTTTGCCCTGAACCACACACTTTCGGAGCAGAACCACAATGAACTTGTGCCACAGCTGATGAACAACAGCATGGCTGACAAGTTTATTTTCCTTGCCATAGAAGGCGATCAGGATTCAAGAAGCAGGAGGCGCCTTGAAATAATGGAAAGCAAATCAGCATCAGAGATAATAAAGATAAGGCCAAAGGGGGAATCTTACCTGGAAAAGCTTTTCTATATATTGCACTACATCGACTTCCTGACAGTTGAAGTCAGCCTGAGATTGTCATATGATCCGGAGGATGTGAAGGTACTTGAGAACCTGAAGGCTGAGCTTTCAAAAATTAAATAATTTCCAGGTTCCCTGTTGGAAGGACTCTCATAATCTCTTCTGTATCCGTTTCCAGTTTTTTAGCAATTTCCTGTGCAGCTTTATCCCTTTTCCTGCTTCCGGGAATTATTGTGACACAGCCGGAATCATTTTCCCTGAATGGGTATATCATGGCAATTTTCGAATCCCTGTAATCAATCATCCTCACACTAAGTTTCAGATCCAGGTTGAAAAGGTAATTTCTCTTTCCCCTCACGATCCATGATCCTTTTCTGACATACTGCCCGGATTCCGGCGTCTTGCTCACCTGAAGAGGGCTTACCCAGTATGCGGAACCTGAACTCAGCCCATTCTGCCATGCCCTTGAAAAGGAGACTGCAAAAGTTGCAGCCTCCCTTATTTCATCTTCATTAATCTCTGCGTTGTCTTCATTTCTTATTACAGTGCTTGGTGCACCGTACATGTCAGCGTGTATATACAGGTCTTTTTCCCCCATATGTTTCTTGACCACCTTTTCATTTGTGTCCGTATTCTTCCCGGAAATGACAAGATGGCCGGCTGTGGTGAAAAACCAGTGGTATGTTTCAAACCAGTATTTTGATCTCTCTTTCCTTTTTTTAACCTGCTGCTCCTGGATGCCCTTTATGGAGTTTTCCATGGCCACCTTTGCTCCTTCCACTCTTTCAAGGTAATCTTTTGAGGTGTCAAAATAAAAAGTCATGTTTTCTCCAACAGTCTTTTCATAAAACAACTTGAAAGGCCTGCCTTCAAAAGAAATTTGTGCACTTTTTTCAGCCTTGTCCTTATTCAGCACTTCGATTACAAACCCATCAAAGGACAATCTTTGCTGGTCTGAATTCTTTATATGCCCCAGTACCTTCTTCATGGTCTGGAAGTGGGAGGATATGAGCACACCAGTCTCCTTATTGGCTATGGATGCCTTCTTGTATTCTTCAATCGTTCTCTCCTGGTTTTCCACAATACGCCTGATCCTGAGATTTTCCGGCGTGTCCTTCACTTCCTTCTCCATCATTGGCTGAAGGGCATCGTTGAAATCTTCCACAACTTTATCTGCTTCCCTGTTGAGGAATGTTAATCTTATGGGGCTGACAAGCTGTTCTTCCTCATACACATAACCCCTGTTTTCTGTGGTCTCGCTGAGGCACTTCATGAGGCAATCCTCAATCTCATTCATCCTTCCTGCACATTCCACCGAACTGAGATCTTTATTGATGCCTGCCCTCTTCAGGATCTCCTCTGAGAGTTCCCCGCCAAGATTCAATCTTGTTGCCATTGTCTGGACGATTGAAGCTTTGCTTTTTTCCAGAATCTCAGCCTTTTTTTCCGTACTCAGTGAAATTGGGTCAATAAGTGATGGCGGGACATACTTTTCACCCCTTATTATTTTCCTGTTCTTCCACTCTCTTGGATTCAACGCATATTCAATAATATCATCCTGCAGAACAATGAGATTGCCGTCCCTGAACAGTTCCATTACAAAGGAGGAACCATTGTAGAAGTCTACCCTTACAACCCTGTCAAAATTTATCTGGTAAATATCCTTTATCTTCTTGTCCATGAATTTCTTCCTGAGGAACATCGCTAAATTTCCTGCATCCTGCCCCCTTTCGGCATCCATTAGGCAGATGCCTTTCTTGACATCAATATAAAAAGACCCCTTTTTCAGTGACTGGCTGTGAACCTGAAATATAAATTTGCCCTCTCCAAGATGGTATATCTTTTTGATAAAGCCATCCTGAAGATCTTTTCTTTTATTGTTTACGAATGAAAAGATGTCTATGGAGCTTTCTTTGTCTTTCACAACTCCATATGCCATATTGCCTATAAAATTTAAACGAAGTTTTTTTAAAGAATAATAACTCTTTGCCATTTATTCTATATTTAGTGAAGAAAACAGGCAGAAATCCAGAACCGGTAAAAAATTGAATGTGCCGTTTTCAAAAGGCAATACTATAAATGAAAAGTGGAAATGACAATTCTATTCAGGAGGTATTGACAAATTGGAAGCAATAGATGAAAAAATTCAAACTCTTCAGGGGCAGGTTGAATATGAGAAAATGATGCCCATATCGAACTGCGCAAGCCTGGCAAAGATGGAAATTGAGCTTGCCAGCTTATATAACAGGAAAGGAGAGAAAGAGAAGGCAAACCAGTTGCTTGAAGATGCGAAGGATGCCATCACCGATCCAATGTGCCCCGAATCCAGGGAGAAGAGGCGTGTCCAGAATCAGCTTTTTTATATTCTCGGCAATACGGGCGGGCCACAGGGGATCAGCAATCCGAACATGCCCCAAAGAGTCTCCATTCCTATTTACATCCGCTTTATTGGGTTGATAATATTGATGGGTGGATATGGAGTCATATACCTGTTAGGATACCTGGGAATAATCACCAATACCATTCTTTTTGATGTTCTTGTGTTTGGAGTGTTTATGGCAAGCCTTGTCCTGGGCGGAGTCATCCAAAGAGTATATGTGAGAAGGTCCAGGCTAAGGTAAAAGCTCTTTTTATGTGGCATTTAATTTATTGATTTTTTATCATCCAATCATAAAGGTTTTCGTGCTGATATAAAAACAAAAGCCGCCGAGATTATATTTTTTAACCTTTAACCTATACGTTGATCATGACCAATATTCTAATTACCGGCTCCCTGGGCCAGGTTGGCTCAGAACTTATAGATTATCTATCAGCAAGTTTTGTTGGAAAAATATATGCAACAGACATCCGCGAGGAATCAACATTAAAACCGAATAGCAAAGTGAGTTATGAGGTTCTTGATGTCAGGAATATGGAATCCGTTGAAAATATACTGGATGAAAAGAACATTCATGAGGTATACCACCTTGCGTCTATCCTGTCTGCGAAGGGTGAACAGGATCCATATATGGCATACAACGTGAACCTTACAGGCACAATAAACATACTGAATGCCTGCGTCACGGAGGACGTTAAAAAAGTCTTCATTCCATCCACTATAGGGGTTTACGGGCCTGAAGTGGATAAGGCAAACGCTCCAATAAGGCACAATTCAATTCCCACGACAATGTATGGCATAACAAAATTTACGTCAGAAATGCTTTTTCAATATTACCATAACAAATATGGCCTTGATGTGAGAAGTTTAAGGTATCCCGGACTTTTGAGCTATAAGGTGGCGCCAACGGCCGGGACTACAGATTATGCAGTGAGCATGATCAGGGAAGCAGCCAGTGGGAATTCCTATGAATGCTATCTCGAAAGGAACACGAAATTGCCGATGCTGTACATGCCGGATGCAATGCAGGCAACACTTCGCCTGATGACTTCCCCTGAGGAAGCTATCCAGATAAGGACTTCATATAACGTTATGGGATTCAGTTTCTCACCTGGGGAACTGGAGGAAATGTTAAAGGAATTCAACCCGGATTTCACTGTAACATACAAACCGGATTTCAGGCAGAAAATAGCGGACTCCTGGCCATATTCAATAGATATTCAGGATGCAGTCAACGACTGGAATTTTAAGCCGGAATTCAATCTCCGGGATACAGTGTCAGATATGATAAAAAATTTCAAATGTCAGTTGATCTGATTCAGATCTACTTCAACAACACACTTATTTCCGCCATCTGAAAATTTCTCGACAAGCGTGAAGTTGTTTTCCCCGGACCTCTGGATAATATCTTTGCCAAGCACATCGCAGATCACTTTGCCATTATTCTTTGCCATTTCATAAAAAATGCAGTTGTGCCTTATGATCCTGACAGTTTCACCGCTGACTTCCATTTTTGCGTAATAGCCTAGCTTATTCAGGGCATTTACAAAGCTCTGGAGCCTCTGTATCTTCATTTCCCTGCCTTCCATTATGCCATCTTTTTCCTTGAATCCTGCCTTTTCCATCAACCTGTCGGCAACCTGCCCAAGCAGCATATTCAGTTTCATTTCTCCGAATTCATTCCTGAATTCATCCAGGAATGTTGCCATGAGCTCCGAATATTTCTTTGGGAACAACTCCATTCCAGACTGGCTTATTTCATAATACTTGGAAGGCCTTCCAGTGCCTTCTTTCTTAAAAAATGGCTTAACATAGCCCATTTTTTCGAGTGTGTCCATATGCTCCTTTACCGCAGTTTTATTCATGTCCAGGTTTTCAGCAAGGAAAGCCATGCTCCTTTCCCCATCCTCAAGAATGGTCAGTATGGTTGTTTTAACTCTCCCAAGGAGAGGACTCACTGCCAGTTCATTATCCATATATGAGATAAGGAAACTACTTATATTAACTTTATTGACTTTAAACATAAGAAAGTGTTTAAATATGTTAAACCAATTTGGAATTATGGTCGAGCTGAAAATTACTAATCTCCGAGCCAGTGTGGAAGGAAAGGAGATACTGAAAGGCGTTGATTTTGATGTTAAAGGTGGAGAAATTCATGCACTTATGGGGCCAAACGGAGCAGGCAAGAGCACGTTGGGCAATGTTTTGATAGGCCATCCCAATTATGCAATTGAAGGTGGCTCAATAATGCTCGACGGCAACAATCTTACAGAGAAAACACCAGAAGAAAGGGCAAGGGCAGGATTATTCCTCGCATTCCAGAGCCCAATCTCAATCCCCGGGGTAAAAATCTCATCATTCCTGAGAACAGCATATAAGCAGCTTCACCCCGAAGACAAGGTTACAGTCACTGAATTCTTTAACAGGGTAAAGGAACATCTCAGGTTCGTTGGCCTGGACGAATCCTTCATGTCGAGGTCTGTTAACGACGGTTTTTCAGGCGGTGAAAGAAAGAGATTCGAAATTCTTCAGATGGCTATACTTAAGCCAAAAATAGTGGTTCTTGACGAGATAGACTCCGGGCTTGACGTAGACGCCCTCAGGCTTGTAGCCGAGGAAATTATAAAATACCACAACAGTGAAGTCGGATTCCTTATCATCACGCACTACCAGAGGATTCTCAGGAACATTGATCCTGATTTTGTCCACATACTGATGAATGGAAAAATAGTTAGAAACGGGGATAAGAGCCTTGCCCTGAAAATAGAAGAAGAAGGCTATGACTGGATAAAGGAGTGAGATAAATGGAAGTTGAATTATCAAAGGAAGAAGAAATAGAAAGGCTGGTTGAAAGTTTAAAGGATTCAAAATCATCCGATTGGGAATTTCATGACAAGTACAACCCAATATACTCAACCGGCAAAGGACTGAATAAATCCGTGGTTGAGGAAATATCAGAGATTAAAAAAGAGCCTGACTGGATGAGGAGAATGAGGCTGAAAGCGCTGGAAATCTTCCAGTCAAAGCCTATGCCTACATGGGGTCCGGATCTTTCCGGCATTGACTGGGAAAACACAACATATTACAACAGGCCTGATGAGAGAAAATCCCAGAACTGGGATGACGTCCCGGATCAGATAAAGGACACTTTCCAGAAACTTGGAATTCCGGAGATGGAGCAGAAATACCTTGCAGGTTCCGTTGCACAGTACGAAAGTGAAGGCGTATACCATTCACTGAAAAAGGTATGGGAAGACAAGGGTGTTGTCTTTATGGACCTTGACTCAGCTGTCAAGAACCATCCGGATCTTGTTAAAGATTACTTCTGCAAGGCAGTTCCTTTTACGGACAACAAATTCGCAGCACTGAATGGTGCAGTGTGGAGTGGAGGTTCTTTCCTCTATGTGCCAAAGGGGGTGCATATTGATATGCCTCTTCAGACATATTTCAGGATGAACAATGAAAGCACAGGGCAGTTTGAGCACACAATAGTAGTTGGAGATGAAGGGTCAAAAGTGCATTACATAGAGGGATGCACTGCACCAAGATGGGACAAGGACTCACTTCACAGTGCCATAGTGGAGATATATGCGCAAAGGGATTCAGATGTAAGATATACAAGTGTGCAGAACTGGTCAAAAAGTGTTTACAACATGCCGACAAAGAGAGCCTGGGTAGATGAAAGGGCCAAGATGGAGTGGGTTGGCGGTTCACTTGGGTCAAAAATCACAATGATATATCCATCGTCATACCTGAGAGGCCCATACGCTTCAACGTCAAACCTCAATATTTCACTGGCAGGTGCCGGAACAGTAAAGGATACAGGGGCAAAAGCAATACACATGGCACCGCACACAACATCAAAGATCATAGCAAAGAGCATAAGCATCGAGGACGGAAAGGCTATCTACAGGGGACTGCTGAGAATGAACAAAGGAGCAGTGGATTCAAGAAGCAAAGTGCAGTGCGATGCTCTCCTGATCAATGACGATTCCCAGTCGCTGACATTTCCGCACGATGAAATATATGAACCAACAGCCACATTCTCACACGAAGCAAGCGTTGGAAAAATCGGCACAGAAGAATTAACCTACCTCAGATCAAGGGGACTTTCTGAAGATGAGGCAAGTTCAATGATAGTTCTGGGCTTCCTTGACGATGTAATGAAGGAAATACCGATGGAATTTGCTATTGAAATGAACAGGCTGGTAAAGCTTGAAATGAACAAACTTGGAGCAGTAGGATGATCCTTCATGGAACAGTTTTCTGACTTATTAAAAACAAGGCTGAAAGATCCTGCCTATGATTTCAGGCAGGATTCATTCTTAAATTATCTTAAAACGCCAAGAAGAACACATAAAGAGAGCCCAACGGTGAAAGATTATGTGGATTTTTCAGAGAAAGACCTGGAAAATATGGCTACAGGAATCTACGGAAAACTCGATCTCGAGCCCGGCGGCAGGGACTGTGACATTCTCATAGGCAATGGCCAGATTGTCAGCAAAAAGGAGTTAAAAGGGGTAAAAATCAGCAACATAGAAGAATCCCTCGATGATCTTCCCCCTGCAGTATGGGAAAAAAAGGGAAAAGACAGAGAGGAATTCCTCATAAATGCATCATGGAACACAGGATATTTTCTTAACATACAGAAGGACAGGGAAGTAAAAGTCACCATAGATGCCTATAACAATGGCTCAGACTCAGGTTCTGAAAAGAATATTATATTCATAGGCGCATTCTCAAAGGTAAATATCATTGAATCAAGATACACAGAAGGGGAGGCAAAGGGCAATCCAACACAGGGCAAAGCCACATACATATTCATGGGAGAGGGTTCAACACTCGAATACAATTACCTTCAGGACAAGAGTACAGGAGTTAGTGACATTACATTCGTAAGGACATACCAGGAAAAGTCTTCCACATTCAAGATCTTCCATATTAACCATGGTTCGGGCAAATTGCTTTTTGTCAATGAATCAACGCAGGAAGGCAATGAATCTGATTACAGGGTGTTCGGAGCCAGTTTCAGCAATGGCCGCCAGTCAATTGATGTCAGGGATAGCAGTTTCCAGATAGGAAAAAGCACGTCTGCTGATATACAGGTCAGGGGGGTTGTGAAGGGATCAAGTTCCACCATTCACAGGGGAAACGTTGACATAGAATTGCCAAGTGTGCTTTCAAGCGGTTTCTACGATTCAAAGATCCTCCTGCTTTCTAAGGAGGGCTATGCAAATTCAAAGCCAGGGCTTATCATAAGAAATAACAACACAAGATCAAAGCACGGCTCTGCCATAAGCAATGTGGACAAGGAACAGATACTGTACCTGGAAAGCAGGGGAATTGACGAGAAAACATCAACAATGCTGATCACGGGCGGATTTATCGAGTCAATCATCGAAAAGTCAAACAATGAAAAATTTATTGAAACTGTAAGAGAATATTCAAAGGATATAAATTTTTAAAAGAAATATCCTATCAATACTGGCGAGCAATTTGATTAATGTTGATGAAATTAGAAAAGATTTTCCCATTTTTAAGCGGTTTGAGAGAGAAGGCATTGTTTATCTGGACAATGCTGCAACAACACAGAAACCCAGGTCAGTTATAGATTCAGTCGTAAATTTCTACGAAAACCACAATTCAAATGTCCATCGTGGTGTTTACAGGATTGGTGAGGAAGCAACCGAACTGTATAACAGATCAAGAGAAAATATAGCAAAGTTCGTAGGCGCAAAAGCGAATAACATTGTTTTCGTCAGGAATGCAACTGAAGCGTTGAATCTAACAGCATCAGGGCTGGTTTCCGTGATGGGGGAAGGGGACGAAGTGCTGGTTTCAAGAATGGAACACCATTCAAACATAGTTCCATGGCAGATTCAGGCAGCAAACAGAAAGATTGGGTTGAAATTTATAGAGAATGGAGAAAGGGAAAGAATCAACTGGAAGTTGATCGAGGAAAACCTCAGTGAAAGGACAAAGGTTGTCTCATTAACACAATGCTCCAATATACTTGGGACAATAAACGATCTCAATGATGTTGGGATGCATCTCCACAACCTGGGCATCAAATTTGTTGTTGATGGTGCACAGAGTGTTCCACATATGCCAGTGGATGTGAAAAAGCTAAAATGTGACCTTATGGCTTTCTCAGGCCACAAGATGCTTGGGCCATCCGGAACAGGATGCCTGTATGGCACTGAAGAGATATTAAACGAAATGCCACCCTACATGGGCGGTGGCGAGATGATAAGGGAAGTGTATGAAGATCATTTTGTTTCTGCAGAGGTGCCTGAGAAATTTGAAGCGGGAACACCAAATATTGAGGGTGCAATAGGGCTCTCAGCCGCTGTTGATTACCTCAGAAAAATCGGAATGGAAAACATCAGGGATCATGAGAAGGAGATAATCTCTTATATCCTGAAAAGAGAAGATGAACTGAACATGGATGACCTGGTAAGCTATGGGCCAAGGGATCCTGAATACAGGGCAGGAATATTCACTTTCAACATAAAGAAAAAAGTGGAAGGTGACAGGCCATTTGGAAATGAGGTCCATCCACATGATATTTCCCACATGGCTGACAAGATCGAGGGTGTTGAGCTCAGGTCCGGCCACCACTGTGCCATGCCAATGACGGTTGCATTGGGGGTTTATGCAACAGCAAGGGCATCTTTTTATATATACAATGATATGAAGGATGCAGATCGCCTGTTTGAATCAATTCAAAAAATAGAAAAGAGGATGATTGTGAAATGACTGATGACATAGTTTACAGCGCAATAATAGATGAGCATTACCAGGAGCCAAGGAACTTTGGAAAGATTGAAAATCCTGATGAGCACATAATGGAAACAAACCCTACCTGCGGCGATACAATTGCAATGTATGTCAGGATTGGGGAAGGCAGGATAAAGGAGATAAAATATGTTGCAAAGGGATGTTCGATCAGTGTGGCATCCGCCTCCATATTATCAGAGAATGTAGAAGGAAAGCCTATTGAAAACGTGCTGGGCATGACAAAGGAGGACATCCTTGGCAACCTTGGCCTGAAATTGGGCCCTGCCAGAGAAAAATGTGCCCTGCTGTCATACGATGCCCTTATCAAAATGATAAAGGATTTTAAAAGCAGAAACCCTCAGTAGCTGCTGGTTTCCACAACTGATGCGCCTTCAAATTTCCTGACATGGAGGGAGATGTCGGCAGCAATTTCCAGTTCAGGATGGTGTGTTATAATCACAATCTGCGGGAATATGCCCTCATCACTGAGATCTTTCATCGCATACTGCAATATCTCCCTCAGGTCATTTCTTCTTTCCTCATCCAGGTAAACAGTGGGCTCATCCATCATTATGGTGCTTATATTTCTTCCAAGATACTTGGCTATTGCCAGCCTCATGGCAATGGAAACTGCAGTTTTTTCACCGCCGCTTAACTGGGTTATATTCTTTACAGAACCATTCTGCATAATCTCCACATCAAGATCTTCTGATATCCTGATATCTTCCATGTTCAGGTTAAACCTGGAGATGAGGTTCCGGGTGATGGAATTTATTGACTCCAGTGCCATCTGCCTTATGAGTTGCGGTATTCCATCCCTGTTGAAGGCCTTTCTGACCATTGAGAGGAATTCGTAAATCTTCCTCAGGTTCTTTATTTCATCAAGCTCATTCCCCAGCCTGGCGGCATTTTTCTGCATCTCCTCAATAGATGCCTTCAGCGATGATATCTGCCCTGCTAGGTTCAGTTCTAAACCAGCAAGGGTTCTTTTTCTTTCATTTGCTCCAGACAACTGTTTCTCGATTTCACCGAAAGAGGCAAGTTGAACACTTCTCTTTTCATTTTCCTGCATATTCTTATTGATCGTTTCCTCAGTGGCTGAACGTCTGGACTTTGTGTCGTTGAGGTCCTGCACAGCATTGCTGTATGAATCTATATCTTTCTTTATCCGTGCAGCTTTATCCTTAAGTTCCTGGTATTCATCAGATCGTTTCCCTTCACTCCAGAGCTTAAAGCTCTTTTCGTTTGATTTGTTGAGATCATGAAGATTTTCTATCTTTTTGTTTTCGCGTTCTATTTTCTCTCCAATATTCTGATCTCCCAGCACTTCTATTGTTTTCTGCAGTTTGAGGTATTCATTTTCCATTGCCCTGAAATCTCTTTTTAAGGCATCACTTCCTTCCAGAACTTTTTTCAGCTCTTCAAAGCGGGCATGGGATTTGTCCAAACCCTCAAGTTCCAGCTCTTTTGCCTGTATCTCCCTGGTGAGCCTGCCTGTTTCGTCCAGGATGGCATAGTAGTTTTTCACATGCTGGCTTGAAAACAGGTCAATCCTGCTTTTCAGATTCTCTTTTTTCCTGTCTAGGGCGGCTATCAGATTATTATTTGATTTTACCCCCTCTTCCATATCTGAAACCTGTTTCCTGTATTCATCCATTACCCTGTGCAGATGGCCTGCCGTGAGTTCCTGCCCACAGAGGGGGCATTCCTTCTCATCCTTCAGGTTCAGGATCTTATTATTTGCTTTATCTATTTCATTCTTAAAGTTCAGTATTTCATTCCTGGCAACTCCGCTTTTGGAATTAATCTCATTCTCTTCATTTCTGAGTGCCGCAATTTCTTTATCAACATCTTCCGGAGGCAACTTTTCAGAAATAATCCTTTCCGGAATCTTTACTTCGCATTCATTCAGTTCTGCCCTTAATTTCACTATCTCTGACTGTTTATCCTTAATTTCTTTTCCCAAGGTTATGTATTTAACATGATTTTCTGTCAGTGAACTCAATTCCTTCTCATTCTTCTCAATCTCTTCTAATTTCTGCTTCCAGATATTATATTTCTGCCTTTCATCCTTTTCCCTTTCAACGGACTTATTGAGTTTCTCCACCTCCAGTTTCAACTGTTCTATCTGCTTCTTCTCATCATCGATCTGCCTGTAATTCTGTTCTATCAGGGCAATCTTATCTCCATGAAGGTAAAGATCATTATTCTCAATATTCTGCAACTCTGCTTTTAGAAACTCAAGTTTTTCCATCCCTTCATTGATTTTCCTGATCTTTTCATCCAGGTAAGCCTTATCTTTTTCCAGTTCTGAAATTTTTTCTTTATTGGATCTGATAACGCTGATGATTCCCGAGTATTCTATATATTTCTTATTTAAATTTTCGAGAAGTTCTTCGCTCTCTTCCAGTTCCTTTTTATTTATTTCATTCTTTTCAGCAAGATTTTTCAATTCCGTTTCTTTGGAACCCACTTCCTGCATCATTTTCGCCAATTCATCAGTTTTCGGTTCCTGCTCATCTATCTTCCCAGCCATGTTTTTTACAATCCTGTCAACTTCAGCAAATGCCCTGTCATAATTCCTCAATCCAATGATTTCATTGAAAACATCTTTTCTTTCTGCAGGGGATTCTTTCACAAGGGAATCAATCTGCCCCTGGTCAACGTAAATGGAATTGATGAACGCACTTTTCGATATGCCTATTATCTTTTGCAGTTCTGCAGTAACTGCGCTTGCCCCTTCAACGATTTTCTGCCCATCCATCAATAGAAGGGCAAGCTTTGTGGTTTCCTTGTCTTTCCTGTTCTCTATCTGCCTTACAGCTTCGTATTCGTGATCTCCAATCCTGAATTTTACGTGAATTTTGGCAAGTGTTGAATTGTACGATACCAGCCTTCTCCTGTAACTTTCAGCCTGGCCAAAAAAAGCAACCTTGATCGCCTCGAATATGGACGATTTCCCGGATCCATTCTGCCCAATTATGATATTGATGCCGGTTCCCAAATTAATATCGCTGTTCCTGTGTGAAAGAAAATTTTCAATCTTCACATTTTCAATTATCATTGAGCACTTCCCCGCAGATCTTCATTATATCATCATCGCTGTTCCTGCCGTCTTTTATAAGATTGTATATGGAAAGCGCCATATGCCCCTTTTTCTCATCCGAAAAGTATTTTGCAAATATGGATTCAATATTTTCCTCAAAAGATGGTGCAAGAAGGACAGCATCCGGGTTTTCTTCTATAATTGGCTGCCGTATGATAAATTTCTCTTTGTATTCTGAAAGCTTTTCACGCAGATATTTAATATTCGGCTTGCCGTGGATGTGCATTGTTATTACTGGCTTCTTTCCATATTCTTTGGCATTCAGGGCATCAAGTTTCCCAAAGCATTCGTCCATAGTTCCAGTCAGATCTTTCTGAACCCTCACGCTTTTCAGGATAACCCTCTCAAGTTCAGTATTTTCACCATCCGTTTCAATTATATTCACACCCTTTCCCTGCCTCTCCAGGCCGGATATTTCATTTGTGCTTTTCACTTCCGTTGAGCCTGCGTAACTGAATAAAGCCCTGCCTATCATTCTCCTGTTGAACTGATGGACATGGCCGAAGGCAAGGTAGTTGTAGTTAACCGGAAGCTGATCTTCCCTTGCTTCCGAACTTTCTGGCGGAAACATTGGCGATATGCCCTGATGCGACATGAAAACGGATATTTTGTGGTTTGCAGCTTCCATGCTTGCTTTGTCATATTCATCCTTGAGTTTTTCCCTCATGAACATCTTCATGTTGCCTACTCCGCCAATAAACACCTCTTCACCGCCCTTTCTGAAAACAGTGCCTTGAAATCCGTCCATTCCCATTATCTTCAGCCCGAAAAGGTCGAATAGAATGTGTGACGGATTATCCCTGACTTTTGGCCTGTCGTGATCGCCTGCTATGGAAAAAACTGGTATACTGCTCTTTTGAAGCAGTACCATTGCTTCCTCTGCCACCCTGAGAGCCCTGTTTGAAGGCCTTGCAGAATCGAAAAAATCACCGGAATGAATAATGAAATCAACTTCTTTATCAATACCAACTTGAATTCCCTCCCTGAAGGCTTCGTAGAAATCGTTCTCCCTTTCAGGAATCCCATACTGTACAGAACCCAGGTGTGTGTCGGATATATGCATGAACCGTGCCACTCATGTCAGCCCCCTGATAAAGTCCCGGTTCTTTTCCGGAGATGATGCCTTTTCCCTGAGAATTCTGGATTCCTTCATTAGTGGGAGTATATCCACATCCCCTCCACCCTCTCTTGTTTCCCTCCGCCTGACCTTCACGATCACCGGGAATCTTACAAATTCGCCAACAAGCACTGCTTCTCCAGTGTTAAGTGAGGGGAGATCATTAATGATGGACTCGCTGACGCTTTCGCATGATTCCTCGATTGCCCTCTGATCCATGGGATTGGTAACCCTTAGAATAATCTGCGAATTGCACTGGCTGAGCACATCCTGGTCGATCTTGCCAGGTCTCTGGGTGATAACAACAAGGAATGTGCCGAACTTTCTGCCTTCTGATGCTATCTTTTTAATGAGGACCGGCAGCTTGCCAACAGTTTCCCTGCCGACGAAGTTATGTGCCTCTTCTATAAAGAAGAAAACAGGATATTTGAAATTCCCGGATGTTTTCTGATCGTAGACCTCATCCAGGATCTTCAGGCAGAAATATGATATTATATCCTGGTCAAGCCCTGAAAGATCAAGGATGGACAGCTGCCCTGGCCTAAGGTAAGATTCCACCGGCGTTGTTACGTCTGTGAAAATATCTTTTACTGCTTTCAACAGGGCTATCCTGCCTGCTATCTTCGACTTGTCCTGAAGCGGCATTGATTCGTATGCCCTGATAAAATCTTCAAAACTCCCCTTTCCCTTGACATTTGCATACAGCCTCCTGACGATTTCCCTCATATTTGTCCACTGCTCGTCTATTCTCATTATGTTGAACAGATCGTCCTCTTCAAGATCCTGAAACCTCAGGGAAAACCTCTCCGTGAGTGAGTTCAGCTCAGTCCCATAGCGGCCCGTGCTCATAGGTGTTTTAAACACCCTGGTGATATCAGCCATGGATCTGCTTGCTTTCATAAGGGAATAATCTGCATGCGGATCGAGGACAACTATTGTTGCGCCTGCCTTTGCAAGTTCCTCAATGAGGACTGCAGCAGCATTGCTTTTTCCAGCACCCGTCTGGGCCATAATTGCAACATGCCTTCTCATTCCATTAATCGAAATCCCTGTTTTGACATTCTCATAATCAGTGAGTGAACCCAGTTCCAGGCTTCCATCCTGGCTATATCCAAAAAGTGTTTTCATTTCCACTTCTGTTGATCTTTTAACGCCTGTCCCGGGGCGTATCAGTTCCCTGTTGCTTTTCAGGACCCTCCCGTCATCCGTTATTGAACCGACAGTTCTGGCCTTGGCAACATCCACGACTTCCCTTATCTTTGTGCTGTTCAGTTTTTTCACTGTCTGAAAATCAATGTTCTGGCTGATGAGATCACTGAAAGACAACAGTTTCTCCACTCTTCCTATTATCTTTCTTCCATTCTGTTCAACCGTAATATATTCCCATCTCTTCAACACTGCATCCGGGCTTATTACAAACTGAAAGTATTCACTCTCGCTCTGGCCAGTCACATATCCCAGTTCAAAACCTGATTCTTGCGCGCCTTTCACCTCTCGTTTCAACATATTCTGACCCCGCCATTTTTATAAACAGCCTCATTATCACATCCTCAGTCTCTTCCCTGTGGAACTTCACCTTCTTGTCAGCAAGGGAAATCCATAAATTGTGGTTCTTCAACCCTGTATACCCCCACATCATCCATGATACTATATCTGTGTGGCTTATAGTTGAATCATCCGGTATTATAAAATCTATCTTCATTGGCGTATCATTTACTGAAGGAAGAATATGCATTGTATAAAAAGAGACCTTTTCATTCTTTGAGATTTCCCTTTCCACCTGTATTGGCTCAGTGTAACCCGGCTCCCTCACTATTGACTTTATAAGAAGGTGATCAGTTATTGACTGGTTTTTTACGCTGGCAGGCACGTTAGGATCCTGTCCCATCAGGCTCCTTTTGAAAATTGTTGTGTCAGAACTCTTTCCTACAAATATGAGGACCACTTTTTTTTCAACAACAGCATTGATGAAGTTTGTCAATTTTGAGGCATAATCTGAATATATATCCGGAAGATCGGTATCAAACCTCTTTGTTTTCCAGTAAAGCCTTCCGGACAGGGAACCATCCATCAGGCATATCCGGGCTCCATTCTCCAGGATGGATCTTGTAGCGACCTCATGTTCGAGATTTTCCATTATCCTCTTTATCAGCTCACTTTTCTGTTCCCGCTCAACCCTGAGGAGATGAAAGGCATCCTCCTCCAGTTCATTTTCATCAACAAGAGATATTGCCCTTGCCGTTACAAGTTTCTGTCCGTTGTACAATTCCCTTGAGAATTCTGACCCATCGGTCGCACTGATCTTAAGAGAAGGGTTTTGCTGTTCCGGAAGGGGATGGAATTGTTTCATCACCCTGTCCCTGAAATAAATATAGGCCGGATCCTCCTCGTGCAGTATGAGGCTTCGCCTTATGCTGTCCCTGTTTTTCACGAGGAAATTATTGTATTTTTCAACGAAATCCATGGTCAAATATCTGTAAGTATATTAAATCGTTTTATAAGTTTTAATGTTGTGTTTTTACAAAAGAAGTTTGAGTGCTATTTCCTCCATCAGCCTTGTGCCCTTTGAAAGTGCTGACTCATCAATGGAAAACTGGGGAGAATGGTTTGCACCAGGATTCGTTTCATTTTTATCTGTTGTGCCCAGGAAGTAGAAAGCACTGGGGACCTGCTGTGCATAATAGGCAAAGTCCTCTCCCCCCATCTGTGGCTTGGGATGAATTATGTTCTTCTCGCCCACAACTTTTCTCGCAACGCTTTCAACGACTGAAACTATCTCCGGGTTGTTTATAAGCGCTGGATATCCCCTGAGAAATTCAAACTCAAATTCTGCACCATATGTCTTGCAGAGGTTTGCCGCCATTTCCTTTAGTGATTTTTCGCATTTGTCCCTTCCAGCTTCAGAGAAAGTTCTCACAGTTCCTCTAAGATCAGTATGGGCGGCAATAATATTGTACCTGAAGCCTGAATCCATTTTCCCGAATGTAACCACAGCAGCTTCTGTCGGGTCAAGCATACGCGAAACAATTGTCTGTGCCTGGACTACAAGCATTGAGCCTATCATCAGGGTATCCACCCCGGTATGCGGATAGGCACCATGCCCGCCTTTGCTGTGTATCCTGATCCTGAATTCATCCGCATTTGCCATGCATTCTTTCTGGAATACAGCTACGATCCCTGCCGGTGCATCTGACATAACGTGCTGCCCAACTACACAGTCCACATTTTTGAGGGCACCTGCCTTAATAAGTTCCACTGCACCGCCAGGTGGCATTTCTTCTGCCCTCTGGAAGAGCAGCCTTACGGTTCCGTTAAACTGATCCCTTTTCTGCATAAGCGATTTTGCAACGCCAAGCAACATAGCCATATGCGCATCGTGGCCACATGCATGCATTACCCCGTCATTCCTTGATTTGAACGGTATATCATTTTCTTCCCTTACTGGAAGTGCGTCCATGTCTGCCCTCAAAGCAACAGTCTTTCCCTCTGTCCCTCCTTTTATGTCTGCGTACAGGCCACCCTTTGGAACAAGAACAGGCCTCAGGCCCATGCCCTCAAGCTCTTCAGCAATAACTCCCTCTGTCTGCTCTTCCTGAAAGCTCAGTTCCGGATACTCGTGAAATTGCCTTCTCATTGAAATAACGTATTTTTCAATATTTGATGCATCATCTGCCATTCCTGTCAATATCTAATTCTAATAATAAATGTTGTTATGCATTATCTACATTCATTCAGATGTAAATAGGCACAGGGGTAAATGACAATATGAACAGTATGAGCACCAGAACGCCAACTGCAATTTCAAGCGCACCCACAGAAGAGGTGTCATCAAGTGCAGGAGGATGGTTCAAGCCGAGGACGAGGACAAGTATTGCTATAAGGAGCCATCCGGTATAGCTCAGGCCAAGGTAGAAAAGAACCATAATGAAAAAATAGCTCAGGTAAATTGCCTTTCTTCCGAGCATGCCCCTTGCAATGTGGCCTCCATCAAGCTGCCCAACAGGGAATAAATTAAGCGCAGTGGCAAATATTCCAACCCAGACGGACATGGTCATAGGGAAAAATGGTGTGTTGACTGGCATAAAAAGCCCGAATATATGATATACAAACGGATAATGCAAATAATAAGGAATATAGTGCTTATAAAGAGGCATAGTCTTTTGCAGGTAATTTGCAACAAATAGAAGGGGAACGGCAGTAGTAAAACCTGCAATTGGGCCTGCAGCGCCAATATTTGTCATAACTTTCCTGTTTGGAAACGGGTCCCGCAATGAAATGAATGCCCCAAATGTCCCTATTGAGTATGCCAGAGGGATAAAGGGTATGAAGAATGGGAGTGACGCCCTTATATTGTAATGCTTTGCAACAATAAAGTGCCCGAATTCATGGACACCAAGTATGGTAAGCAGAGGAAGGGTGAAGAAAATAAAGCCGTAAAAAACAGTTCTCCAGAAAACATCATTTCCAGGTGCCACAAAATCCCCGGAAAAGTAATAGCCAGCATACAGGGTTGAAAAAATTGTCAAAATGAGCATGACCAGGTTCACTTTGTTTGAGACAAATTTCCTGCGTTCCCCAATAGTTACCAGAACATAATGCTCATAACTGTTCACCATCTGGGGAATATACCCCATAGCAACAAGCTTCTGGCTTAACTCAGCAAATTTCTTCGTAATAAGGGGATTATCTGAATCGAGAAACATAAATTTAATTGAAAGTGGATTTACCTCTATTTCGTATGTATAAATATAGTTTCTAACTATATCAACTACTTCCCGAACCTTAGGATTTTCGAGTCCAACTTTCTCACTGTTTTCCATGGATAGCCTCTTGATCTTTTCCCCGTTCTAACGGGAACCATTCATTTTCCTGGTTCCTCTGACCCACGGGGACTTTTTCGCCAGCCTCTGATCGGCATTTCATAGCAGGAATTAGATCCTATACTGGTGCAGAGGCCCATATGGCGAGGCGATTTTTATACCCTGTGTCGCCATATAAAATCATGAGATCATCTATACTAATTTCAGGGCGTGTCAGATATCAATACATTTTAATTAAGGTTTGTTGATAAGTATTTAAACAAACTTTTGCCATATCTGCCAACCCAGACTTTTGTTATAATGCCTCCTTGCAACCACCAATTTGCAAAATGATTACATTCACCGTTTCCTCCATGGTGAATTGCATAGCCATACGAACACTGGCACATATTGATCAATACACATTACGGAAATTTTCATTTCTGCATGCCTTAGAACAGCGATCATTTATGTTTACGGTTCAAACAGTTTCAAGTTCATTCAGCCATTTCCGGAAGCCAATTTACCGATAGGGTTTTTAAAGAAAATTGTAGTTGAAAAACTTAAAATACAGTATGCCTCATATACATTGCATGGCCGAAACAAATGAGAATAGGAGTTCGTTGCCTGTTGATGAGTACATATCCCATCACAGGGGAAATTACGAGGCATTCCATAAAATGTCCCTCGAAAAGCCTGATGAATTCTGGAACGAACACGCAAATATAATTGACTGGTACAGCAAGTGGGACAAAGTCCTTGACGATTCAAACCCCCCGTTTTTCAGATGGTTTACAAATGGGAAACTGAATGTAACATATAATGCACTTGACCGGCACCTAAAAAGCCACAGGAGGAATAAGGCGGCATTTATCTGGGTTGGGGAGTCAGGCAAGGAAAAGATTGTAACATACCACGGGCTTCTAAAGAGAGTCAACGCCTTTGCAAAAGCCCTTCAGGATGCCGGGCTCAAGAAAGGTGACAAGATCGCCATTTACATGCCAATGATCATTGAAGCAACAGTGGCAATGCTGGGCGCTGCAAGAATAGGAGTTGCATTTACGCTTGTCTTTTCAGGATTTGGAGCAAATGCACTGGCAGACAGAATTACTGACTGTGGCGCAAAGATTGTTGTGACAGCGGACGGTGCAAACCGGGGTGGCAAGCTCATAGATCTGAAAAAAATTGTGGACGAAGCTGTTGAACTGGCATCTACCGTTGAGGAAGTAATCGTTGTCCGAAATACAGAGAACAAGGTGGAGATGGTTGAAGGGCGGGACTACTGGTACCACGAGATCACAGCGGATCAGAACGTTTTCGTAGAACCGGAGAGAATGGACTCCAACGATGCGCTTTTCATACTGTATACATCAGGCACAACTGGCAAGCCAAAAGGAGTTGTCCATGGAAATGGAGGCTATAGTGTCTGGGTGGCAAACACCCTCAAGTGGGCATTTAACCCCCAGGAAGACGACAGATGGTGGTGTGCTGCTGATATAGGATGGGTAACAGGGCACAGTTACATTGTATTTGCGCCTCTCCTGCTGGGGCTTACTTCAGTAATCTATGAGGGAGCAATCAATTATCCCGAACCGGACAGGATGTGGGATATTATTGAAAGATACGGTGTCAACCTGCTTTACACCTCACCAACAGCAATAAGGATGCTAATGAGGTATGGCGATTTATACCCGGCAAAGCACGATCTCGACAGCCTTCGTGTTCTCGGCACTGTTGGCGAGCCTATTAACCCTGCCGCGTGGCAGTGGTATTTCAAGACCATTGGCAAATCCAGGTGCCCCATAGTGGACACATACTGGCAGACTGAAACAGGTGGATTTATAATCTCGCCTGCAACACAGCTGGGAGTCGGGTCACTGAAGCCGGGCTCTGCGACTTTCCCTATGCCAGGCATAGATCCGGTCATTCTCGATGAAGCGGGCAAAGAGTTAGGGGATAACACAAAAGGCTTCATCGCAATAAAGAGGCCATGGCCCGGGCTCATGCTTGGGCTGAACAATGATCCGGAAAGGTACAAATCTGTCTATTTCTCAAAATTCCCGGGGAAATATTACAACGGGGATTATGCAATGAGGGACTCCGATGGATACTACTGGCTCCTTGGAAGGGCCGATGAAGTCATCAAGGTTTCAGGCCACAGGATAGGAACTATAGAGATAGAGGATGCTCTTGTGTCAATGAAAGAGGTTGCTGAATCTGCTGTTTTTGGCAAGCCAGATGCCGTCAAGGGAGAGGCTGTCGTGGCATTCGTCATCACAAAGGAAGGTGTTACTGCAGACAAAGCGCTGATCGAGAAGCTGAAAAAAGGAATAAGGGAAACAATGGGCCCAATACTCGTCCCTGATGAAATCCACTTTGTAAAAGCAGTACCAAAAACAAGAAGCGGGAAAATAATGAGAAGGGTGGTGAAGGCTGTCTACACCGGCCAGATTCCCGGAGATGTTAGCACACTGGAGAACGAGGCATCTGTAGCGGAAATTCAGGAAGCCATTAACATATTGAGGAAACAGTCTGAAAAGTGATTCCCTCCTCAAAAAATAAATTTAATTTACCAATTTAATCAAGTGATTTTTCATCATTCAGGCAAGAAAAGCAGTGGTTGTTTTATCCCGAAAAAACCGGCTCCGGAAAGGTTTTTATACGTACACGGTATGAGTTTTATGTTAGGTGCATAACTGAAATAAAGTGATCGCACCCAATGGAGAAACTTTATGACCGAAAATGAGAATGTGTTTGGAACTGTCTTCAAGGTAGACCCAGCCCCTCTTGGATTGACAGGATTTGCATTGACCACTTTCCTGCTCAGCTTTACAAATGCTGGGCTTATAGGAAGTTCTGGCGGTACAGGTATGGCCATCGCTTTTGCTTTTGCATATGGCGGAATGGCACAACTTATTGCCGGGCAATGGGAAATGAGAAGAGGTTCGCAGTTTGGCTTCGTGGCTTTCACGAGTTATGGGGCTTTCTGGTTATGGTTTGTGTTTGTGGAAGTTGCCGCCCACTATGGCATAATTACTGTCACAGGCCAGGCGCTTGGATTGTCTCTTATATTCTGGGGAATTCTAACACTGTATCTGTATGTGACAGCAATGAGGCTAAACCTTGCGCTGAACTTAACGTTCCTTTTCCTCTGGCTGGCGTTTTTCCTCCTCGGCGCAGGTGCAATGACAGGCTCAACAATACTGACACACCTGGGTGGCTACGCAGGAATTCTGACTGCAACATTCGCAATATACACAGCATTTGCAATAGTTACAAACAGCAACCACGCTGGCAAGATACCTCTCGGTCCAGGATTTGGGGCAAAAAAGGAGTAAATTTTTAATTCCCAAATTTATTTTTTTGTTTTCTATATAAGCAATTCATTCTATAATGATTCCATTCATCTTCTTTGATAGAATTTGCAGATAAAATTTCATCAAGCTTTGTGAACAGGCCTTTAAAAGTTATACTATGCAGCATGGGAACATGCAGGTCTAAAGTGGACATTTGGCAAAATGCAAACCCGAACATTTTACAGTGCAATAATGTATTGTGCCATTAGGCATTAGCTATAGCAATACGCCATCCAGAAAATCTTTTATTTCTCCCTTCATTATTACTTTCCTCGAATCATTGACCCTCAAGATGTAACCAGAACTCTCAAGTTGTTTCAGCAAATCAAAACCTAATTTGCCTCCCAGGTGAAACCTCCTGACAGTCCAATCCATGCAAGTGTAAGCGAAAATCCGCTTTCTTCCCTTTCCTAGAGGCCTGTTCACTCCGATATTTGCAAATCCAGATTCGCCTTTAGAAGTCATTGCCAGCATCTTGCTCCCATCATCATTCTGCAAAAGCCACTTTCGCGTCAGAAGTTCGTCGAGCATGCTTACTCCTGCAACACCTGCCAGATGATCGTAGCATGTCCTCGCATAGTGCAATTCTGTAATCACTTGACTCCTCTTGTTTAAAGGGGATATGTGTTTTTCATCCCTGGCGTGGATAATTCTGTCCAGCCAGCCAACAAGTTCCTCAAATTCTTCAGGAATCAACCGGTATATTCTTTCCCTGCCAAGGGGATATGAATCCACAATGCTGGCGCCTGATAGAATGGACAGGTGTGAAGACACTGTGGGCTGGTTCTGGCCCGTTAGAATTACAATCTCGCTGACTGTCCGGGGGGCATCTGCGAGTATTTCAATTATGCGCTTTCTTACAGGATGCGAAATTGCACTAATAAAAAAATCCTTTTTCAAGCTCAATGCCTATCATCTCTCTGTGTTAATGAGTTTTCCATATATCTGATTTTCCATATATATGAGGTGATTTAAGTAAGGAGGAATAATTGTGTTTTAATGGCAAAAAACTCAAATGCTTTTGAAGAGGAATATGGGCTTTCAGAGCATCAAAAAGGAAAGGAAATGAAGGGATTGGGGAAGAACATCGATCACATGGATGTTGAACCGGGAATCCTGTATTTTGGCACGCCGGTTGTTCTCATCTCCTCGCTTGGCAGGGATGGAAAGGTAAACTTATCGCCAATGTCATCTGCCTGGGCACTTGGACACTGTGTTGTACTGGGACTTGCAATGAATGGCAAAACATATGAGAATCTGGAGGCAACGCGAGAGTTAACACTCAACTTTCCGGACAGAAGTATGTGGGAAAGCGTTGAAAGTCTCGCCCAACTGACAGGGAAGAATCCCGTACCACCTTCCAAGGCTGGAAGGTATTCATTTGAAAGTGATAAGTTCAATGTGGCCAATTTGACAGCGGTGGAATCTGATATAGTGCACCCTCCACTTGTAGGTGAATGCCCTATCCAGATGGAGGCAACCGTTCAACACATTTATGCATTGTCTGAAGATAACCTGGGTGCTGCGATAGTGGAGGTTTCTGTGGTCAAGATTCACGCAGATAAAGATATTGCCCTGGACATGAACCATATAGATCCTCTAAAGTGGAAACCACTGATATATTCGTTTCGGCATTATTTTTCACTCGGAGAGCAACTGGGAAAGACCTTTAAATCGGAAACGTGAAAACCGGTTATAATCGCAGGATTTGTAACATTATACATTATTCTGCGCCTGAAAGCGGATTTCAATTCATCTCTCTGCCTGCAAGTGGATTGGATGCATATTTAGCCTTGCTAAAATGGTTCATAAGACATCTCCAAGAACTTATATACGCCGCCATTAGTCTCATTCCAGAAAGTTCGTACAATTCGGAATCCTGCTTTTTCATACACCTTTATCGCTCGTGTATTGAAAGCAGCAACAGACAACTTGAATCGTTTGGGGGAAAACTTTTCAGATGCAAACTTTAAACCTGCTAAAAAGAAGCTCAGTCCTATGCCTCTCCCGGTGAGATCTGGGCGCACCCCAAGGCCAATATCCACTACGTCATTTTGGTATGAAAATTCAAATAAGCCGACTAATTCCCCATGATCATCAATGACTGAGAATTTAGAATCCCGTTTCCATTTCGCTAAATTGAGAAATTCCTCATAATCATTCCTGTCAGATTTCAAATCGTAAAATGTGTAAGGTTCAGAATAGTGCCACTGGGCAATTGCCACGGCATCTTGTCCGCTCATTGGCTTCAAGGTAAACAACAATAGAAATCACCCCGTTTTGGTATCCATTCCACTTTCATCATCCGCCGTAAAATAGTTATAAACAAGTTTATTAATGCTTTGCTAACTGATCTCAAACTCAAAAGAAAATCTTGCTTGCAGATCTAAATGGGCCTGGCCGGATTCGAACCGGCGGTCTTCGCTGTGTGAGAGCGACGTCATAACCACTGGACTACAAGCCCTTAGCAGGGAAATGCTCAAATGTGCTTAAATTTTGTTAAAGATTCCATTCCCGCAATTTGATATTTAACAGAAATTGCAGAGCGGAATATTAATAAATTGCCCAATGCTATTTAAGAATGAAAGATCAGTTCCATGAGATTTTTAAAAGCAAGGGCATTAATTATTTCACGCAGGATCAGCCAATGCGTGAATTTCTCAATTTTTTCAAATTTGAGGGAGACAGTGACATAGAAGAATTGGGAAAGTACGTCTCAGAGGAACTTATAGAAATCATGGACTTTGTGGATCACAACGGAAAACCTGAGCTTATAACGTGGAATCCTGATGGAAAGCGAATTGATTATGTAAGGTTGTCACCAGAGCATAAGAAGGCATTGAAAAGGCTTCAGGATTTTGGTGTGGTAATCAAAAGTGCATCTGGAAATGTTCCATGGATGTACCACTTTGTTTCCGGATATTTAATATCAGATTCCGGAATATTCTGCAGCTTAACTTTAACTGCCCAGACAGCCTATGCCCTCAAAAAATATTATAAGGGAGATGAAAAGTTCCTGGAACATTTTCTGGACGGGAGCGACCCCTGGTATGGTGCAACATTTTACAGTGAAACTCAAGGTGGCAGTGATCTTGGAGCTAACAAAACAAGAGCAACGGAGACGAAAAACGGATGGGTTCTGAATGGATCTGACAAATATTTTGCAAGCAATGCGGGAATAGCAGATGGTGCAGTAGTTATTGCAATGGCTGGAGACAAAGGCATCAGATCGCTTGTAACATTTTTCATGCCGGCAGCCAGGAAATCGGGGGAGCCAAATTTCACTATAAGAAGGTTGAAAAATAAACTTGGCACGGTCGCTGTGCCAACTGGCGAAGTGGAGTTTTCAGATTCCGAGGCATATCTGCTGGGAGAGAGGAACAAAGGAATTTACTATGCCATGGAGATACTAACAATTTCCAGGGTGGATGATGCAATGGCTGCAGTTGGGATTGCAAGAAAAGCATTCTGGGAAGCATATCTTTTTGCAGAGAGAAGGGCCACTTTTGGAAAAACAATCAATTCCCATCCACTTATGAGAAAGGATATCACATCACTGGAGGCAGAACTGGAAGGTGCAATCATATTATCACTCTATGCTGCTAAATTATTCTCAGATGTTGTTGAGGTAGAGCCGCCTTACAATGATTCATACCATTATGCAAGGTTCATCACGCATCTTTCCAAGAATATTGCAGCATGGTCCTCAGTCCACGTCACACAATACTCAATGGAAATATTCGGGGGGATCGGATTTTTTGAGGAGTTTCCTATTGCAAAATTCCACAGGGATGCCCTGGTAACGTCAATCTGGGAAGGAACAAGCAATATTCAGGCCCTGGAAATGATGGAAACAATAGCAAAAAAAGGAGTTGCAACTGTATTTTTCGATGATCTGAAAAGAAGAATGGAAAGGGTAAAAGACACATTTCTTAAAGAAAAACTTGAAACCAGGATAAAGTTTGCTGAGGAACAGTTCGAATCACTTGTTAAGAGCGGATCTTTCGAGAGAGGATCAAAAGATCTTCTTAAGATATTTGGGAATGTATTGTCACTTGCATTGCTCTCTGAGGCTGGTTCTGAACTTGGGAGCCAGCGGCTCATTGGCATATCAGAAATATATGACATTATTTCCTTTGAAAATAACAGGATTGGTTTTGAAGATTTGTTCGAGAACATGGAACTTGTCAACTGGATGCATAAAGTTTGAAAACATGTGATATATCCAAATTAATTTTGCTTTCTGGAACTCCATCAGCCATTCCTGGGTACGGAGCAGGAACATAAAATATATTTTCTATAATCTGAACGCTTGCAGGAGAACTAAGCACTTCAGAATTTTTGGTTTTGAGAGCAATCTGAATCTTTGAACAATTAAAAGAATCAATACTTAAAGTGTAATTGTGAATGCCTCAATCTAAAAAAACACACTAATATGCCTCAAAAGTTTAGCAATGAAAGTGATGTAGATTTAGGTAATTGCAGGCAAAAATAAATATAGATTGGTATCTTACCTGATTACCAAGCTCTGATGGTGTAGCCAGGCCAAGCATACCGGCCTTTCAAGCCGGCGACTCGGGTCCAAATCCCGGTCAGAGCACTCAATCAAAAGTTCGATACCCTATTGGTTTTGCTGACAATTGTAATCAGGAACAATATTTCTTAAGCAGCGAAAAATTTAAGAGTTCTCAATGAGTATGACATTTTAGAAATGACTCAACATGATCAACTTTCTGATAACGTTAAAGATTGGAAACCTGAGATTGAACCTGTAAAAAACGAAGGAAATAGTGATGAAGATTGCAAGAAAGAGTATCAAGGAAAGGAACTTGAGAAGAAATTGTGGACTGCAGCAGATAAGTTAAGGAGCAACATGGATGCTGCTGAATACAAGCATGTTGTTCTTGGACTCATATTCTTGAAGTATATCTCCGACACTTTCCAGGAAGTTTATCAGGAACTTAAAGATGACAGGGAAAACTTCTCAGATCCAGAGGACAGGGATGAATACAAGATGAGGAATGTATTCTGGGTACCTCCTGATGCAAGATGGGATTATCTTCAAAGAAATGCCAAACAACCAACAATCGGCAGAATGATAGATGATGCGATGGATGTGATCGAGCGTGACAATCCATCATTGAAGGGAGTACTCCCAACAAATTATTCCAGGCCACAGATTGACAAGCAAAGATTGGGTGAGTTAATTGATCTAATTGGAAGCATTGCGATTGGAACTTTGGACGCGAGAGAGAGTGACGTTCTAGGCAGAGTTTATGAGTATTTTTTGGGACAGTTCTTCCTTGCTGAAGGAAGAAAGGGAGGGCAGTTCTATACGCCAAGGAGCATTGTGAGGCTACTCGTAGAGATGATTGAACCCTTCAGTGGAAGAGTGCTTGATCCATGCTGTGGTTCAGGCGGAATGTTTGTACAGAGTGAAAGGTTTATATTGGCCCATCAGGGAAAAATGGACGATATCCATATATTTGGACAGGAATCAAACCAGACGACTTGGAAGTTGTGCAAAATGAATCTTGCTATACGCAACATAGATTCAGATGAAGTAAAGTGGAACAATGAAGGGAGCTTTCTTAACGATTTGCACAAGGATGTGAGGGCAGACTACATACTTGCAAATCCACCATTCAATGATTCGGACTGGCGTGGAGAATTGGTGAAAGGTGATGTCAGATGGAAATTTGGTGTGCCTCCCACAGGTAATGCAAACTTCGCATGGATCCAGCATTTTATCCATCATCTCAAGCCCACAGGTATCGCAGGTTTTGTCCTGGCAAACGGATCAATGAGTTCCAATACCTCAAATGAAGGGGAAATCAGGAAAAATATTATTGAAGCAGATTTTGTGGATTGCATGGTCGCTCTTCCGACACAATTATTCATGAACACCCAGATTCCAGCATGTTTATGGTTTGTTGCCAAGGATAAAAAGAATAACAAATTCAAGGATAGAAGAGGGAAAACGCTCTTCATAGATGCAAGATCCCTCGGAACAATGATTAACAGAAAATCTAAAGTTCTTTGCATCGAAGACATAAAGAAGATTTCTGACACATATCATTCGTGGAGAGGAGAAAGTGGGTATGATGATTATCAAGATGTTGCAGGATTTTGCAATACAGCAGAAATTGATAAAATAAGGAAAAATAATTATATTCTCACACCAGGGAGATACGTAGGGACGGAGGAAAATGAAGATGATGATGGAGAATTTCAGAAAAAGATGGTCAAGCTCACTACTGAGTTAAAACAACAGATGGAAGAGAGCAAGAGATTGGATGAAGAGATACGGAAAAACTTGGAGAAGATTGGATGGCGGATATAGGGTTATCTGAGTTTTCTTTTGGTTATGCTTTCCTTCACGAGCAAACTCTTCGTAAGTGGGGAAGAGTCATTGGGGTTCCTATTCTCCCAAGTCTGAGAGGAGAAGCGAAATTGGGATGGGATGTAAAACTTCCAACTAAGGGCAAGGCCTTTTATTACCAATTTAAATTGAGTGAGCGATTTTCACGAAGCAATTCCAAGTTCATAGCGGATGGTACGTACAGCAGTTCTTACTATAAGATTGCACTTCACAAAGCAAACAACAATCAGCAGCACAGGCGTCTTTGGGAACTCGCACAGGTTGCTGGCAATGAGGAAACATATTACGTGGCACCAGAAGTTCATTCCAGTGAAATATTTGAAGATGCATTTCTGAATCGAAAAGTTATAGAAAACTCAAGACTCATCCCTTTGCGTGAATGCGAAAATTACGACCCAGACGATAAAGAACAACATTATATTACATTCAAATACGGTGAAAAGGATTTCATCCAACATTCATCTCAGAAAAAGAGAAGTGGGTCTATCTTAGGTAAAAACTTAATTCACATTTATGATCAAAAACTGCCGAACTTTGATCCTATAAATGATGATTTTACAAGAAGATTAGTAAAGACAGTAGAAGACTCAGTGAGTGAAATTATTGACCTAAAGAAAATGAGCATTGTCAAAAAATTGATCGAAGAAAGACAGCCGGATAATGTTTCTAGCGAACTAAATTACATCGCCAATCTACTACTTTCAGCATTTGATTTATCTCTGGTTATTGTTGGAGAATCTCAATCAGAAAACAATCATAGGAGGAATTACATTTGAATTTTAACAAGTGCACTCCAACAGATGGATATTCAAAAGCGCTTGATTTACCAAGTGGTTGGGTAGTAAACCCAGTAAAAGAACTCGCAGTATTAAATGAGAAAAATTTGAAAAGAAACTCGTCTTGTCACTTTATAGAATACATTGATATTGACTCTGTTGAAGAGGGAATAATAAAGAAAACAAAAAGTTTGCCAATCACTAAAGCTCCATCTAGAGCAAAAAGAATTGTTAAGAATAAAGACATCCTTATTTCTTCTGTGAGACCAAATCTCAAACATTATTGCAGAATTAGGGAAGCTAAGCTTTGCACAATTGCATCTACTGGTTTTATTGTTTTAACTCCTAACGAAATAGACCCTGACTTCCTTTACTATTCTATCACGACAGAAAGATATACAAATTACTTGTCGGGCATCGCAGAAACTAGCACAACTGCATATCCATCAATAACATCGGAAGTCATTGCAGAATCTTTTATACATTGCCCTCCCTTAGAAGAACAACACTCCATCTCCAAAATCCTCTCCGATCTCGACTCTAAAATAGAACTCAACCAACAAATGAATAAAACTCTAGAAGCCATGGCCCAAACCCTATTCAAACACTGGTTCATAGATTTTGAGTTCCCAGATGAGAGTGGCCAACCGTATAAGTCAAGTGGTGGGGAAATGGTCGATTCAGAGATAGATAAGATTCCAATTGGATGGAGTGTCAATCAAGTGAAAGACCTAGGGCAAATAGTTTGTGGAAAAACTCCTTCAACGAAAATTTCCGATCATTTTGGTGAAGATTACCCGTTTATTAAAATACCAGATATGAGAGGACTGCTCTTCACCGAGAAAACTGAGACAAAACTCTCAAAGAAAGGATCCAATTTGATACTGAACAAAAAGCTTCCACCAATGAGTGTATGTGTTAGTTGCATAGCAACGCCCGGATTAGTGACATTGACATCTATAGAAAGTTACACCAACCAACAAATAAACAGTATAATATGCAAAGATACAGTTAGTCCTTATTATGTATATTTTCAAATGAAAGCTAAAAGAAACGAGATACTTGCCAAAGGTTCGTCTGGAACTGCTACTCTTAATTTGAATACTGGTGATTTTTCAAATATTTGGGTTTTGATACCATCGCAGAATGTGATGGAAAATTTCCATCGATTAGTTCAACCAATGTTTAACCAAATACTTTCTAATCAAAGAGAATTCTACACACTTACAGAGATTCGAGATCAGATCCTTCCGAGACTTATATCTGGCAAAATAAGGATACCTATGGAGGAGTAAATGCCTAAAACAATCTCAGAATCTGACATAGAAAACTTCTTTCTTGTTACTTTGGAAAGCATTGGTTATAAGGTAGTGTACGGGCCTGACATTTCTACTGGGGGAAGGCAACAGGAAAGGGAGTATTCAGAACCAATTCTCATTGGAAGATTGAGAGAAAGGATACAATTAATCAACCCTGATTTTTCATTAGAATCTATTGATGAGGCTATAAGGAAGTTAACAAAGAATGAGAGCCAGAATATTGTTTCAAACAATCATGACTTCCATAACCTTCTTGTTAACGGAATTGATGTTCAGTACAAGAGGAAGGATGGCAGGATCAAACATGACAAGCTCTTCCTTTTTGACTTCAATAATATGGAAAATAACGAATTTCTAGCTGTCAATCAGTTCACCATAGTTGAGAACAAACATGAACGGAGGCCTGATATTGTTCTTTTTGTGAATGGGATTCCGCTAGTTGTAATCGAACTTAAGAATCCTGAAGATGAGAGTGCCACTATCTGGAACGCTTATAAACAAATAGGAACCTATCTTAATGAAATTCCTTTCCTTTTCAGGTTCAATGAAATATGTATAATCAGTGATGGCATTGATTCCAGATACGGAACCATAACTTCACCAAGAGAGAGATATTCCCAATGGAAGACCATAGATTATGAGAAACCGGATAATTCAACAATGCTGGAAACGCTCATAAAAGGGCTGCTTTCACCTCCCACTTTGTTGGATATTACCAGAAATTTCATTGTATATGAGATGGATAAAAGTGAAGGTAGCGTCAAGATCTCAAAGAAGGTGGCAGCCTATCAGCAATACAACGCTGCAAATAAGGCATTAATTTCCACCGGTGAAGCAATAAATTCAGATCACAAAGCCGGCATAATATGGCACACACAGGGATCAGGAAAGAGCGTCACCATGGTGTTTTACACAGGTAAACTGGTCTTAGAGCCAAAATTGGAAAATCCTACTGTAATCGTGCTCACAGACAGAAATGATCTTGACGATCAATTGTTTGGGACATTCGCCAGATGCCAGGAACTGCTGAGACAGGAACCCAAGCAGGCAGACAGCAGGGAAACTTTGAAACATCTCCTAAACGTTGCTTCGGGAGGCATTATTTTTACCACAATCCAGAAGTTTCTTCCTGAGAATAAAGGGGATGCATTTCCACTCATTTCAGAAAGAAATAATATTGTTGTTATTGCAGATGAAGCACACAGGAGCCAATATGGTTTCGGGGCTGAGTTTTCCTTGAGAGATGATGAATACTCAACGAAATATGGATACGCAAAATACCTGAGAGATGCGATCCCAAATGCCACATTCATTGGATTCACAGGAACTCCGATCGAGAAGGAGGATCGCAGCACTCCAGCAGTTTTTGGGAAGTATGTTGACATATATGATGTGCAGCAGGCCGTGGAAGACGGCTCCACAGTTAGAATTTACTATGAGAGCAGGCTGGCGAAAGTGGATCTGAAACCTGAAGAAAAGCCCCATATAGATGAAAAATTTGATGAGGTTACAGAGGGAGAAGAAATCTCATCAAGAGAAAAGCTGAAAACAAAGTGGGCGAACGTTGAAAAGATCGTGGGAAGCAGCAACAGGATCGAGACCATAGCAGAGGATATAGTGGAACACTGGGAAAACAGGCTTTCTGTGCTGGAAGGCAAAGCCATGATTGTCTGCATGAGCAGGAGAATTGCAGTTGAACTGCACGATGCCATAGTGAAAATGAGGCCCGAGTGGTATGATGGCGATGATGAGAAAGGAACGCTAAAGGTCATTATGACGGGCTCTGCAGCAGATGGAGCAAAGTGGCAGGAACACATAAGGAATAAGGAAAGAAGGCAGCATCTTGCAGAAAGGATGAAGGATCCAGATAATCCCCTTAAAATTGCCATCGTGAGGGATATGTGGCTAACAGGTTTCGATGCTCCAAGCCTGCATACCATGTACATAGACAAGCCAATGATAGGACATTCACTCATGCAAGCTATAGCTAGGGTAAACAGGGTATTCAGGGATAAGCCTGGCGGATTGGTAGTAGATTACCTTGGCCTTGCATTTGAACTGAAGAAAGCGCTGTCACAATACACGGAGGGAGACAGAAAGGAAACCGGCATACCACTGGATCAGACCATTGCATTGATGGATGAGAAATATGATATTGTCACCACAATGTTAAGCGGGTTTGGATACAGGGCATTCTTGACTGGGGATACAAAGCAACGGTTATCTATCATAGAAAGGGCAATGGATCATATACTTTCCCTTGAAGACGGAAAAGGCAGATATATTACGAATGTGACTGAATTGACAAAGGCATTTGCACTGGTGGTTCCAAATGCTGAGGCACTCAAGATCAGGGATGAGGTGGGGTTTTTCCAGGCTGTAAGATCTGCACTGATAAAGAATACAGAATCTAGGAGGGTTGATTCAGGTGTATCAGAAACTGCCATAAAGCAAATTCTCTCACATGCATTGGTATCAGATCGGGTGATAGACATATTTGCAGCTGCAGGCTTTCGGAACCCTGACATATCAATTCTTTCTGATGAGTTTCTTGCGGAAGTCAGGGACATGCCACAGAGAAACCTTGCATTTGAGATGCTCAGAAAACTGCTGACGGATCAGATCAGGATAAGGTTGAGAAAGAACCTTGTACAGGCAAAATCTTTCCTTGAGCTGTTGGAAAATTCCATAAAGGCTTACACAAACAGAAGCATTGACACAGCAAAAATCATACAGGAACTGATAGATCTGGCAAAGAAACTCAGGGATGAACAGAACAGGGGAAAGAAACTTGGTCTCAATGATGATGAGATTGCATTCTATGATGCACTTGCAGACAATGAAAGCGCTATGCAGGTTCTCGGAGATGAGACACTTATGACAATAGCAAGGGAACTTGTTGCCACGGTTAAGAAGAATATAACCATAGACTGGTCTGTAAGAGATAGTGTCCAGGCAAAGTTGAGGGTCATAGTGAAAAAGATCCTGAGAAAATATGGCTATCCTCCTGACAAACAGGAAAAAGCCACTATTACTGTATTGGAACAGGCAAAGTTATTAGGAGCTGACTGGGTTAGTTGAACTCCAACTTCCAACATTTACATTATCGCAATTTCTAATGTTCAAATACTCACTCTGAGGTTCACTTGGCATTTCTAACATTTACATCGATCACTGAACCACAATACCCGGAAAAAGAAACCATTATAAACATAATTCGTATCTCAACCTACACAAAAAAAGGAAACATCGTTTCCTTCGTATGATATTTGAAACCAAAGAAATGAACCAAAAAAATAGGAAATGCATTATACTCCTCTCACTGAACTGGTACAGGAGAAAAGATCCTAGGGTACCTTTGGGTATGGCATATTTGTATTCTGCTTTGAAGTCAGGCATTGCAGATTGCACGGATGTTGATATCAAGTTTATAAATGCAGATGTCAGGGAAAATTTGAGCAATGTTCTTCATGAAGTACTTGTTTTGAATCCATCAGTGCTTGGCATGAGCGTCTACGCATGGAATTCAGAACAAATCAAACATCTGGGGCATAGTCTTCGTGAATTGGGATTCACTGGGACAATTGTCCTTGGAGGGCCGGAAATTACGTATGGAGGCCAAGAATTAAATGAGGAATTTGATGCCGCCGATTATTTTGTTAAGGGATTTGGTGAAGCGCCTATCCTGGAAATTGTGAGGAAGTCTCTTGAAGGGCAAGTTCCAGTTGGTGCAGGCATTTACAGAAAGGGTGAAGATATAGGCAACATCTTGTCAAATTCTAATAACGAATTTCCTTCATCCCCATATTCTCACAAGGAATTGATACCACTAGTTACAGGCGGGGATTTCCTGAGATGGCAAACGCAGAGAGGTTGTGTATACAGGTGCTCATTCTGTGCTTTCAAGTTGCCGAATGGGCTTACAGATGAGAGTGATCTACCCACAGTTGAATACGAACTTGGGAAAATCAAGGAAACTGGAATTAAGAACGTGGCAGTGCTTGACCCTGTATTCTTCCTCAAAAAGGAAAGATCTATGAAGGTACTGGAACTGATTCGAACCATATGCCCGGAAGTGCATTTCAACATACAAACCAGGTTTGAACATTTGGATAGCGAAATCATTGAATCAATTTCCACACTAAACATTACACTGGAGTGTGGATTGCAGACGCTTGACCCAGCCGTGCAGAAAGAGATTAAGAGGGTGAACAATAAAGCCAAGGTGTTGGAAATCATAAGGGAACTCATAAAGAAAGGAGTGCCATTTGAAACTCATTTGATTTATGGACTCCCTATGCAGACGTTTGAGTCTTTCTACAGTGACGTCTCAACTCTGAAAGAATTAGGATGCCGCACTGTAAGGCTATTTCCCCTCTCGCTCCTTAGAGGTACGGAAATCGGAGTGGCCTATGGGAATGGTGAAGATATCCACTTCTCCCCTATGTTCCCAAAGGAAATTATCAAGTCGAAATGGATGGGAATGGATACCTTATTTAGGCTTAAGAAATTGCAGATGCAGCTTGAAGATCGGAACTCGCTTCTGGACGAGGAGACGTTTGGTTTTCTGAAGGATATTTCAAGGGGGGCAAGATGTTAAAGATATACAAATGCGGAGAACTCTATGAGACGTTTGAAAAGGAACAATTGCAGGCATTCATTGACAAGGTATATTATAAGTTCGATCCCCTGGATTATAATGTATATATCGTGATAGATCCAAAGCTAGGGAGAGGTAAAAGGCAGATAGACTGCATATTTTACCGCAAGAACAAACTGGCTATTATTGAACTTAAGAACATTCGTGGAGAATTCTTCCCAAATGCCAGTGAATCAGATCCATGGGAAGGGCTGGACCAAGAGGGAAAACGCGTCAAAATTGAAAATGAGAGGATTAACCCTTTCTTACAGGTGAGACATCAAAGAAGAAACTTTTCTGACTTTATTGAAGAAAATTTTTATCAGCATGAGAGAGAGAAAGATAAAAGAGAAACTCATGATCAAGTTATGAAACTAATTTTAGGATTTATTGTTACCGCAGAGAATTCAACACCTAATGACTATGATAAAACTAACCTATTTTGGTGCACATTGCTACCAATAGGCGAAGAATTAATGAAAAAACTATCTTTTGTTGGAACTGGAGAAAAATATGGGATCTCGGAAGAAACGTTCTTATCTATATTGGAGAAAATTAAGGCTGTGGAGACAGATCGTCATTTATGGTCATATGGAACCAAAGCACCGGAAAATATGTTATCCAAAGTGCCTGAAGTTGAGAGCAGACTTGGAAGTTACAAAGAAGAAATCTTATTAAAGGGCATAGAAAACTGTTCAGACCTCAAACTTATACCTTACTTTGACCGTATATTCTCGTTGGCCAGAGGAAATTATTCGGAAAAAGTAAAGACCGAATCATACAAACTTGTATTCGAATGGCTAACTGCATATCAAAGCATTTATGGATTGAGTTATGCTGAAAATGCCCTAATGGATTCAATCAACGAGAACTCATCCCAAATAAGATCTATGGCGTTGGAGTTTGTCGTCAATGGAACTTACCTTTTTGGAGATCAATTGCAACAGAAATTTTCTGACAGACTGGATAAAGAACTGTCTTTTCAACGAAAATCTCTTTTGCTTAAATCGATGGAATTTTTCAATGACAAAAAATTCACGGAATACAAGCTTAAAACATATTATGAGGAAACTGTGTCAAGTCACCTTTTTGGCCAATATAGGGAAACTTGGGAGTTAATTAAGAAAATCAGAACTATGGACATAACTCAACGGGCCAAAGATCTGAGAAGTGGAGATAATGGCTTGAGTAAAAAATATGAGGATGCTTCAAAACAATACATGGGCTGGATCGAAGTAGCAAAAAGTTGGTTAGATGCAGTGAAATCCAATCAGTCGCCAGTGCTTTTGCAAATGGTTCTTGAACATCTCAGGAAAGTTGTGGATTTGTGGAACGAGGCAGGAAAATTTGGGGGTGAACTCCCGCCCACATTTATAGAATGCTTGGAAGCACTTGAGAAACTTCAACCACCTGGAACTTCGGAATACATATATGAACTTCTTTCCAGCACCAAAGATGAAAACTTAATGTATCATCTGATTGGTTCTGCTGGCAAGATATCTATTACAAAGGCAGCGGGTATAATAGAACAATACCTTAACTTTGACGATGAAGAGAGTGACGTTGAGCCATATTACATGAGGCTTCAGGCGGCCGATGCCCTGTCTAGAATGGGACAGGTAAAATTCTTCGACAAGATCTGGAATTTGTATCTCTCAGATGATGCCCTAGAGCACATGTATAGTGAGGAGACGTTTAACCTCGCAGGATTGGATAAATCTCGACAATCCGACAACATAGAGCATTTGTTTAGTGGTGAGACACAATTATTTGAGATCCTTACGAGGCTTAACAAGGGAGAGTGCGAAAAACGGATTTTGAAACTTATGGTGAGTAGCCATGACATAGAGGAGTTTTCCGTGAAACATTTATTTCTTTTGAAGAATTGTGGCGGTAAGGAAACTTTTGAAACTGTAAAGGCGCTTCTCTTGAACAAGCCCGAATCTCTTGATGACTGGTATTGGGATTTTGTAGATGTCGTTGTTCACATTTTTGCGGTCTCGAAGGACCTGAAGTCGCTGGGTGTAAAGACCGGCCTTCAGTTCTTAGAGACCGGTAGAGAAGACTTGGTTAGTACTGGCTTGGAACTTGCCCATTCGCACTTCCTCAAACATCCGGAGGAACTTAAACAATACGAAAAGTCCCAAGACGGGGCAACATTGTTTGGAATTATCGATGTCTATGACACCTGCAATATGATTGATGACGTCGAGCGTTTCTTGCTACATGAGGACGACGTAGTGAGCAAAATTGCATTCGACGTGTTAGAAGAACACAATGAACACTACCATTATTTCGAGAACTATTATATTGTCTCTAATGGTAATGTTGATGCCTGCGATATCCTGGTGGGAAACGGCAAGATGCATCTCAAGATAAAACGGAAATATGGCAAGATGGCAGTAGGAAGGAAGAGTGCAAATCAAACCATTAAAAGCGAGAACCTTTATGGACTCAAAACCCTTAGAAAGAAAGGGATACCAATAGGTATGGTTATAGGAGTGAAAGGAAATGATTCAAACAATGCCATCGCTTTGTTCAAGAGTCCTTGCATAAGCTGGAACCACTTAATAGGTGACAATCGAGATTATTCCCCAGAAGTTGATAGTCTCAAGACCTCGGTATTAGCTCTCGTTTCAGCCAATAAAGAGATGGGAATAATTACTGCGACAGATGATTATCTGTTTAATTTTGTGAAATTGGCTTACCGAAAGAGTCTTACTGATCTTTGGCACAGGGATCCTTCGTATATTGAATCGAGATTGGAGACATTTGATACAGTGTTTAAAAGTGAAATGTTTGACCTAGGAGATTAAGTTTGTAATTGATTAGTAATTCTTGCATTTCATCCAGAAAGTTTCTTTCTTCCGGTTTATAATTTTCACCAAATGGCTGATGAATTTCTTGCATTTACTAAATTCAAATGCTATTATTCATCTGTGCAATTGTCTTCATCTTGATCCCTTCTTTTAAAACTTCTTCCGTTTATGACTGCTTCTGTTCCTCAAATACCCTCTTGACATGTTCATCCACGAGCAACCGTTAGCCTGTGGTAAAAAAGAAATCGATAGGCTCATCCCAACGTAGGCCCATTTCTTCTATATCTCTCCAGTACCTGATGTCATAGTGCAGTAGTATTGCACCATTCTTAAGCCACTGGACAACTCCACTTTCAGTATGGGCAAAAGCTCTTTGTGTGCTACTTCCTCGAACGTCTTAAAGAGTTGATCCTGTCCCTTGTCATCATCTTCCATAGATGTTTTTTTTGATCTGCCTGACTTTTTGTCAGTGGCAGTACTCTCATTACTGACATTCTTAGACATCAGTCGATATAACTTCCTCTCACCGATATTCAGGGCTTCTTCAATACATTTGTCAGTTTTTATTATAGGGGATCGTGCACGCATCCACGATCTTCACGATCTCCTTTTCAGTGATCATGTTGCAAGGTTTGACATTTCTGTTTGTTGCCTTTCTCTTCTTGATCCATTTCACAACATCCGGATTGTGTCCATCATTAGCAAGAAGCCACCTGAAGAACCTCTCTTCACTGCAATTTTGTAGTCTTCAATAGTGTTCTCTGAGTATTTCACACCTGACTGGTGTTTTCTTCCTGCAATATCTGATACTCCCCCCTTTATGTCCTGTCCGTTGGGATTAAGGAAACTGTCAGGAATAATCTCTGCAACCTTTCTTAGACTTGCTGCATAATAATATATCCTGTTCCCGGAATGGTTATCTTTTACCCTTATGTCGTTCAGAAAGTCCTTTATTGCTTTCCTGCAGTTCTCAGGCACTTCTGATTTCTCAAGCCTCCCAATCTCTTGTTCAACTGCAAATCCACAGAATGAATGCATTTGTTGAGAACACAATGGAGTGTTTAACTAATTGCAGATCATTGAACCTTTATTTCAGTTCTCAGTCAGAGCATTTTACAATTGAGTCCAATCCTTTGCAATCAAACCGGTTTTAATTGCATACTTTATGATTTATGGGTGCATGACTCGTATTGAACACACATACAAGATAGAATGAGTTTCTCTTTCCACAAGGTTTACTTGTGGCCAGGTGGAATAGAATTTTAAATCTGTACTTTGTACTACGCTTTCATGCCACATTTGGGGGCAGTTTATCCTGGTAATCTCATCATTCACCTAAACTCGCCTGAATCAGTAGTTTGTGAGGCTATTTGGGGCTTTCTGGCTAATTTTTTTGCCATTTAAATCTGCATTGCTATTTGAAGAACTTATTCAATGATTTTTCTACAATGCATTTCTTATATCATTCACAATGCT
>JAKAVO010000006.1 GCA_021817255.1 Thermoplasmata archaeon | reverse complement strand
GACGCTGTTCACTTTTTTATATATATTCAGGTATTCGAGGCCTTTTCTAACACCTTTTTCCCATGCGGGATCATTTTTGTCGGCTATGTATTCCTTAACAGCTTTTTCATCCTGAAGCCCAAGATAGGGTATGATAGTTTCAAGAAATCTGGAGGTGTATCCGGTGCCCTCGAAAAACCTGTCCAGCGTTGATACCATTTCATCAAGGTTGGCAATCAGGAATTGCCTGTTTTGTGATTCACTGGAAGCTGCCATGACTGCCCTGAAAGAGTCCTGTTTCTTTATTTTTCCGCTTTTTACCATGTTCCAGACTGCCGTAAGGTTTTCTTCCCCCTTTAGATGGCCCATAGCGCCGATTAATTTTATCTTATCTTCATCAACTTTCTGCGCTTCAAGTTTCTTTGTAAGCCCGTTAATATCATTTCTTGCCACTGCGTATGCAAACGCAATGGATTGCCTCTCGTCAGGTGTAATTTTTTCGAACTCAGCAAATTTTGCCGCTGCCTTTTTCGCATAATCCCGGTCAATAAGTGAGAGGGCAGATTGCATCCTCCCCCTGATTACCTTGTTATTTATCGGCTCTCCCTTCTTCACAGGGCCCATTTCCTTAAGTTTGGCGTTGAGATACACTATGCCAAAATCATCTATTTTCTTTGGAGAGTGCAATACATTGTGCAGGTTTAGTATTATCCCGGTTACCTCATCAATTACTATATATTCCTTCTCAGAGGAAAACATCTCCATTAATTCAATTAACCTGTCAAGGGAGATGTTTTTCGAGAAATACAGTGAGATATAATCTGATATGAGCCCCCACTTGGAAAATTTATCCATGCTGGACATATTCTTCTTTATTCCTTCTGTCAGCTTATCATCATATTTGACCCTGTAAAATCCAGTTCTGTCACTGTTTATATAACGGAAATCCTGTAATGGTATTTCCATCTCCTCGCGTTCCATGAGGAATGATTTCACTCCATCGGAGTAAACCACAGTGAGTGGAATGGGCCAGAGAGATGCATCCGGATTCCCATCAAGGAAAAACCTTGTCTGGTGGAGCCTGATCTTATTTCCGTTGAGGGATGCTTCTATCCTTGGATAACCTGGTTTTGTTATCCATGCATCCATGATTTTTGATACAGGCTTTTTGGAAACCTTTTCAATTGATTTCCACAGGTTTTCTCCAACCGCATTTCCAAAACTGTGATCATTCAGGTATGCCCTTACTCCATTTCTGAAATTCTCAGGTTCAACGTAAGCTTCTATCATTCTGAGAATGCTGGCACCTTTGCCGTAGCTTATCTCATCAAAGATCTGTGAAATTTCATCCGGGTTTTTCACATCTATATGGATTGGATGCGTGTTCCTGAGACTGTCTCCCGTCATCGCCCCGCCTGTTTCGTCCGTTATCATCTCGCCCATTATTTCCCACTCAGGGTGTTTGCTTTCCAGTGCTTTATAGCTCATGAATGTGGCAAAACTTTCGTTCAGCCAGAGATCATCCCACCATTTCATTGTTACAAGATCGCCAAACCACTGGTGTGCCAGTTCATGGGAAATCACCTCATCCACTCTCTTCAGAATAGCGGAGCTTGTGCTTTTATTAACCATCAGCTCTATTTCCCTGAATGTTATTGCACCCCAGTTCTCCATTGCCCCAAAGGCAAATTCGGGTACGGCAATAAGGTGAAGTTTTGGAAGCTGGTATTTAATGCCAAAATAGTCTTCAAAGTAAGACAGAGTTTCTGATGCCATTTTTATAGGGACTTCGCTTGCCTGGATCTTCCCCTTTGCAGATGCCAGATATACGGGTATATCATTGTGCGCACCGCTAATTATGTCATACCTGGATGTTCCTAAATATAGAAGGTATGTTGACATTCTCGGTGTTTTCTGGAATGTAATAATTTTCCTTCCTTCGTGATCCTCTATTTTATCTGCAGGCATATTCGAGATTCCGTCATAGTCAGATGGTATGTCCAGTGTTAAGGCAAACTCTGCCTTGAATGCAGGGTTGTCAACACAAGGAAAAGCGTATCTTGCCCCTGTTGCTTCAAACTGTGTGCTCACAAAAACAAAACCGTTTTCTTTTGAATAGTAAATTCCGTTCAGGCTTTCATCTATTTTTCCTGAAAAATGAACTTCGATGTCAAACTCTCCTGAATGGGGTTCCAGGGATTTAATTAACTGTTGTTCCCTGTCTGTTTCGAATGGTGCTTCCCTGCCATTGACCTTGAAACTTTCAATGGCTAAGCCGGAGTAGTTTAACCATATTGGCCCTTCAGATTGGCCCCGAATGTTTTCTCTGCCTGAAAACCTAAGGTTCTCGACATCAATTTTATAATATATATTATAATAGGATATTTCTTTCATTCGAATGCATAGAATGATTATATATAAAAAATTACGGTACGGATTATATGACTGAGTTGATTCACACTGATTGTACAAACTATGACCCGAAAACGCTCATCCATGGGGTAAAAATATTAAGGGAAGGGGGCACAGTTGTTTTTCCAACTGAAACTGTTTATGGGATTGGCGCTGACGCAACTTCAGATTCCGCATGCTTTAAAATTTTTGAAGCGAAGGGCAGGCCAGCAGATAATCCTCTGATTGCACATTTTGGCAGCATTGGGGATATCAACAGGTATTGTTTCTGGGATATGGTGGAGAAGAGGAAAGAGCTTGAAATGCTGTGGCCCGGCCCATTAACGGTTGTTGTAAAGAAGCGTGATTTGATTTCCAGCGTCGCAAGTGCAGGCCTTGACACAATTGGAGTAAGGGTCCCGGATTGTGATTTTACCCGCAGCCTTATACAGAACGCAGGTTTTCCGGTTGCAGGGCCCAGCGCAAACATTTCCGGAAGGCCAAGTGCAACATCAATTTTGCATATAAAGGAGGAAATGTGGGGCAGGGTTGACTTAATGTATGATGCGGGAAGAACGAGGATAGGCATCGAGTCAACAGTGATATTGCCTGAAGGCGAAAACTGCACTGTTTTGAGGCCGGGAGCATACACAGAGGAAGATCTCCTCAGAATATTCAAGACGGTTTCATATGCAAAAGTGGGTGGGAAAACAATGTCGCCTGGAATGAAATACAGGCATTATTCTCCATCAAAGAAACTTTACAGGGCAGACCCTGAGATTTTAATAAAGGTTGCAGAGAACAACCCGAAAGTTCTGCCAATTGTCTCCACAGAACTTGGAGAACGGATAAATGGAAATAAATTGGTGCTCGGAAAAAAGAGCGATCCAGTTTCTATCTCAAGAAATTTATACAGCTTCTTCAGGGAACTTGATGGCTCTCCTTATGAAGCTGGAATTATAGAGAGTTTTGAAGAAAAAGGATATTTCTTTTCCATAATGAACCGGATCAAAAAAGCATCGATTCCCATTACTGAAATGGCTGATTTTAAGTAAAAAAATTTAAACCCTTCAACAATAGGGATGAAAAGTGCCCCATGGTTGATCAACAGGAATATCCGGTAAGCTATAGCAGAAGGTGGCGTTTGTGGTATTTAGCTTTTATTTTTTCAAATATGTCTGCCGGGCTCCTCACACCCATGATCCCCCTGTTCATTTCGCTCTATTTTAAACAGAATGTTGTTTACGTCGGAATAGCTTCTTCCCTTGCATCCCTCTCTTCAGTGATTGCACTCATTCTATGGGGGAACATATCTGATAACGTGAAGAAGAGAAAGGCGTTTATTCTTATGGGATTCGCCGGTTCTTTCGTTTCCCTCTTTTTCATAATGTTTACGACAGATGTTATGGAATATATAGGAATACTTGTTGTATACCAGTTTTTTGCAATGGCTTCAGTACCTGTTTCCACCTTGCTCGTAATTGAGAATGAAATAGAGAGCCAGTGGCCAAGAACAGTTGCCGTTTTCAGTGCAATTTCCACACTAGGCACTGTTCTGGGATTAGGGGTAGGGCTGCTGATTGTTTTAAGGGACCCATCATCGATCCAGATTTTAAAGCTGATATACCTCATTTCTGCTGTTATTTACCTGGTGGCTTTTGTTCTTGCTTATTTTCTTCTAAAGGAATCCTCCACAAAGATAAGGAGATCCAGGCTGCCAAACATATTTTCCATAAGGACTTTTGAAAGAACCAGATATGCACCATCATATGTAATTCATATTGTCAAGCTTTTTGGAAAGAAGAAAGGGATTAAAACAAGCAAATCCCTAATCCTCTACATAATTCTATGTGGCGTCCTCATGATAGGTTTTCAAACTTTCTTTACACCCTATCCGGTCTTTCTCATAGACAAATACAATGCAACTGAGGATATAGTTTACACCATGTACCTCCTAAACAGTGCTTTTTCAGTCATATCATTTAACCTCTCCGGAAATTACATAAGAAAAGTTAGTTTGCAGAAAGCAATTTACATACCTCTGGCAGTAAGAATGTTTGTTTTCCTTGGCACAAGCATCATTCCGTTCATGAGTTTATATTCCTTCAACTACATGATCCTGATAGTTCTTATCTATGGTGCAATGGGCTTTGTCTGGAGTTTTATAGGCATTACCCAGATAACATCAGTAACGACAATGGCTGACAGGGAAACAAGAGGCAGGGCAATTGGCTATTATAATTCAATTCTGGGAGTTGGGCAGATAATAGGAGCATTCATCTCTGGTTACATAGTAATATATCTTGGTTATGGAGGGGATTTTGTAATAGCAGCAATTATAGTTGCAATCGGGTATATTGGTTCTATCAAGATTAAGGCAGGCATGAAAGAGCAAAATGTGTTTCAGAGAACATCTGTTGCTTCTTTAAAATAGTTCTATAGTGTAATTTCTGCCTTCCCAGCTATTGCCAGTTTTCCAGAAAAATGTAAATTCCATCTGGCTTTCGTTTTCAATTCCCGACAGATCGGCTTCAACGTAATGAACTGTGTCGAATATGCTTTTTGAGTTGATATCTTCCATGTCTTTCCAGTTATTTGTGGTCATCCGAATGAAACAATCTTCTTCGAGAATAAATATGAGAAGTGAACCTTTTCCCAGCCGCTTTATCTTGTTTTTGAAGCTCCATATGCCGGCTTTCACCCTTTTTTTCCCTTCGACATACCTTGAATAAGCTATTTCATTCCTTTCGAATGGCTTTCCATTTTCCAGTGCCCAGCATAGCTTTACATATTCCGCGTGGGCCCACACCAGTGGCATAGCAGAACCTGATGGCCGCCCATTATAAAGCCCCTTTTCAGGAATATCATCGGAGTCCCAGACCTGTTCGGGTATCATTCCACCTTTGTTGGACTCTTTTTCCATAGAGTGGAGAAGTTTGGTTGCCTCGCCTAAGTCTCCTCTTATTAATTCATACTGTGCCCTTTCTCCCGAAAGCAGTGGCCATCCCCTTCCATGGCCGGTTCCATCAAATCCTGAGCCATCTTTATGTTCACCATATCCATCATGGTTATACCTGTGCCATACTGGCCCGGACTTTGTTTCAGTTTTCAGTTCCCCGTCTATGATTTTGACAGTGTTAAGAATTCCTGGATGATCATGGCTTCTTATGCCAAATCTCACCAGGGATAAGCTGCCTGTACTAACTATATCTTCAGTCTTAACCAGTGAAGATGTCCATGGCCTGTTTTTAATCGGTATAAAATCACCTTTCTGTTCGTCCTGATCTATTTGGGAAATTCTTACAAAGTGCCCATCAACACCATATTTTTTGGCAAGATCTGAATTTTCCCTGTACAGCCACCCTTCTATATTGCTGCTGTAGATATCCGCAATTAACTGAATTTTATTTGATTCTTCGTGGAACCCTAGCTGGTCTGCCATTTCTAAGCCATAGCAGAGTGCTGAAATTTCAACAGATATGGTGAAAGCAGAGTATCCGCCATCTTCTTCCCATCTGTCCTGATCGGTCACGGGCCCATTGGCAATTATAAAGGATAATGCCTTCACTGCCATTTCACTGAAGTCTTCCAACTTTACGTGATCGCCTTTCCATAGATTATACAGAAGCAAAAGGGGGAATGCTGTTTCATCCATTTGAATGCCACCCCAGTATTGCTTTCCATTCAGCCACATATTTTGGGGCCAGTGCCCATTTGCTTCCTGTGTTGATTGCAGATACCTGAGCGCTTCTATTGAGCCATCCACATCCCCCAAAATTAGAAGGGCCTGTGCTGCTTCCACCATATCCCTGGGCCATATGAGGTGATAACCTCCGAGATCGTCATCCCCTTTGTAATTTCCCCATGGAATTGAAAGGCTGGCAATTATGCCGCCTCCAAGAGGCTCCCTTGATACATGTGATCTGATAACTGCCAGGCTTGAGTCAAGAAGATCATACTTTTTCTTTATCAGCAGCTTTTTGGATGTATATTTTCTGTAGTCTGACCACTCCTGGATGTAGTTGTTCAGTGACATTTCCCAGTTTATGCTGCTTGATTTTATAGCTTTAAGCGCAGCCTCTTCCATTGTGCTGCCAAATGCAATGTAAACATTGAATGAACTTTCTTTTGCTATCAGTATTTCTGTTGTTATTGCAACGTTTCCATCCGTTGCACTATTGAATTCGTATGTCATTGCCCCGTTGTTTGAAATATCCTGAAATCCGTCAGAAAAACCAGAGAATCCACAACTCATTTTGCCTGCAACTTGTGGTATGTACAGGGCCAAAAACATTCCCTGCTTAGATGCAAATTGCATTGTTCTTCCTTTATATTCGCCATTCCATGCTGTATTTCCAGATCCACCATTCATTAGGTGGGGGGAAAGCAGAGAATAAAGCGAAAGAACATCACCCTGTTCTTTCTTTGAGAAAATCACATGCTGAACAAGGACATCGTTTTCGCTGTCAATGAACACAGTTTTTTCTATTTTAAAACGCAAATCCCTGTCTTCATTTACAATTTTGTATGCTGGAATGCCATTCCTGATCCATTGGGCACTGTGTGATGTGTTTCTCCTCTCCTCGTAAAATGATTTTCCGTCGCTGGCTAGAAACTGGTGGTCTCTTATCTGGGCCGTGTCCAAACCAGGATAATATATTTCATTAATTATGCCGTGTGAAATTGTAAAACGAAGCCTTGAGCATTGCCCAAGCGATGCTCCAACGCCCTCCTTGGAGCTTGAAGCCCATCTTGGCGATATTCCCGGCTTTCCAAATGCCTCACCTGAATCCATAAGAGGCAATATCCAGCATTTTTAAATACTGATCGGTTTCGTCATCTCTTGGGAATAGGAAATGGCATGCACCCATTCTGCCAGGACTGATGAATTCAGATGAATGAATCAAGATCTTTTCCATACAGTATATTCTGGACTTCCAGAATCTTTTTATCCAGCTCTTCCGGTGTTTCTGCAATTACACAAACATGCCCCATTTTCCTTTTTCTTCTAACTTCCTTCTTTCTGTAGTCATATATCCTTGTTCCGCCTATTTTCAGGATATCATTCAATTTTCCATTATCAAGCTGCATCCCTATGATATTAACGATTCCTGAGGGAACAAAAGTAACGGGCTGAAAAAGAGGCAATCCCATTACACACCTCACGTGCATTTCGAACTGTGAATAAGCTGACCCCATAAGTGTGTGATGCCCGGTGTTATGCACTCTTGGTGCATATTCGTTTATAAGTGGGCCGTCCTCTGTCAGGAAGAATTCTATGCCCATGACGCCAACGTAATCCAGTTCTTCCATAAGCCTCTTTGAAATTTTAATCATTCTTGATTTGGATTCTTCACTTCTTACCGGAGTGCTGTTCCATATTAGTATTCCTTTTTTGTTTAAATTGTAGGATGGCTCATAGAAATAAAAATTGTTTTTCTCATCTCTTGCACATATAACTGATGCTTCGCTTTCATATTCAACAAATGTTTCCACTACGAATACATCATCTGAGTCGGCAGGAAAATTTTTCATGTCATAATAGTAAAACTGCCCTTTCCCGTCGTATCCGCCTTTAGATCTTTTGATAACGTACTTTTTCAGCCTCTTAGCGATTTCAAGTGCTTCCTTTCCCCCGTGTGCCACAGCAAAGCCACCAACAGGAAAGTTCCTTGATGCAAGAAATTCCTTTTCTAGATGCCTTTCCATTTTTAGTTCCACTGACCTGAGGGTGGGCCTTAGCTTTCCCTCTTTTTCTGCATATTCGAGAAGCTTCCTGTTTATATGCTCAAATTCAAACGTAACAACATCACAGCTATCCACAAATTCCCTGTACTGATCCTTCATAAAAGAAGTGTCAGCTATCCTGGTGGCAGGTTCAGACTGGCCTTCGGAATATACATTAAAGTCCACTGGCAACCCCCTCGATTCCAGTATCATCATCGTGCCAAGCTGTCCGGCACCTGCTATTCCAAGCACTCTACGGGAGCCTTGTGCTTTCAACCTGTTCCCTTTCCTTTTCCATGTAGTTTCTCATTTTAAATGCCAGTTCTGGATATTTGAGCGAGAGGATTCTGACAGCGAGAAGTGCTGCATTTTTGGAATTGTTTATTGCTACAGTTGCAACTGGAATGCCAGCAGGCATCTGGACTATCGACAACAGGGAATCTATACCCTTCAGGGCAGTGGTCATTATGGGCACACCAATAACCGGGAGATTTGATATTGCTGCAATCATCCCGGGGAGATGTGCGGCGCCTCCAGCACCGGCAATAATTACCTCAATTCCCCTCGAGCTAGCCTTTTCGGCAAATTCATACATCATCTTAGGTGTCCTGTGAGCAGAAACTACCTTTGATTCACAATCAATTTGAAACGATCTTAAAACTTCACATGCATTTTTCATTACTTCGTAATCTGACTGGCTTCCCATCACTACTCCAACTTTTCCCACTTCATTCACCTCTTTAGATAGTTGTTTATCGTATTTGCTGATCTCTTATTACTTCATCAGCATATATTATTTTATTATTTTTTTTAATCCACCCTAATTTTGTTCATCATCCTGGCGTAGGTTCTGGCATAGTTTAATACGCAACAATATGCCACTATAAATTAAAAGATTGAGATTTCATGATTTTATCACCTGTTCCTGTATATTGCATTGCGATTGCCAGATATAAACTAAAGGGCAACCGGCCCGGAAACTCTTTGCATCTGTTCGATCTTGATAAATGCTGGAATGTGGCTGTGCTGTAAATGCACTTATTCAAGCCTTTCCTTCAGCAGGGATGTTACATATCCTTTCACCTGGCTGAAATTCAGCTTTGGTGGCATCGGTGCCTCGTCTGGGTCTATTACAACATCCACGATAGTTGGTTCGCCGACAATGGATAAGCTCTCCTTAATGGCAGGTTCAAGTTGATCGTATTTTTCTACCCTGAAAGATTTAATCCCTATGGCTTCTCCTATTTTCGCAAAGTTTAATGGAAACAGATCAGTTCCAAAGTTCGGGAATCCCATTACTTCCTCCTCGAACTTTATCATTCCGAGTTCAGAGTTGTTAAAGACAAACAGCTTCACCGGCCTTTTATATTTCTTAATGGTGGCCAATTCAGGCAATGACATTGCAAAACTTCCGTCTCCGATAAGCCCAATGATCTGGTTTCCCGATGAATATGATGCACCGACTGTGCCTGGAATTCCTATGCCCATGCTTCCAAGCCATGAAGAATATACAAATGTTCTACCTGGGCCGGTTCTAAAATTCCTGACACCCCAGACGGTCACATTCCCTGTGTCAACAACCACTGTAGCATTCTTTTCAGCATATTTTGAAATGATGGCGGGGACAGATTCCGGACGAATTAATCCCTTGCCATATTGCTCCCTCTTTTCAAGATTGCTTATCCATTCCTTCTTTTCCGATTCTATGCGATGGTAATATTTTTCCTCCTTTGGTTTCACGTCAAGGAGATTAAGAAAAGTCTTTGCATCACAGATCAGCCCTAAGTCTGATCTTCTTCTCTTCCCAATAGATACAGGATTTGTGTCAACCTGGATTGTCATCAGTTTTTCCGGAATAAATTGGATGTACGGGTAGGACGACCCAATCATAATCAAAAGATCTGCATTTTCTATGGCTTTCACTGATGGCTTTGTGCCCAGGAGCCCCAGGCTGCCGGCAACCCTTCTGTCCAGGTCATCAACAATCCCCTTTCCGTTCAGTGCATATATTACTGGTGCACCAATCTTTTCTGAAAGATCAAGAATCTGGCCGCCACATCCTCTTGCCCCTTTTCCTATAAATAAGACCGGGCTGGATGATTTTTCAATTAGAGAATTTACTTCCGACAGATCCGGGTTGTATACTGGAAGCACAGGAGCCTGCTCCATGAGTTCCTCGTTGTATTCTGATGGCAGCCTCATAACATCTGCCGGCAGGGTCAGGTGTGAGACACCGCCGCGGTATTTCGCCTCCCTGAATGCCCTCTTTGCTATCTCCTGTGCACTCTTTGGGCTTATTATCTCTGCACTATACAGGGAGACATCCTGGAATATAGATCCAAGGTTAACTTCCTGAAAATAATCCGTTCCAATAAGTTCTGTTTCAACCTGTCCAGTCAGGGCTATCACCGACGAATGATCCATTTTAGCGTCGTACAGCCCATTCAGAAGGTGAATGGAACCTGGCCCGCTTGTCCCCATGCATGCTGTGACCTTTCCGGAAATCTTTGACTCAAATGATGCGGCAAGTGCAGCTCCTTCTTCGTGCCTTACCTGAATGAATTGAATTTGCCCATTCTTTCTTATAGCGTCCATCACAGGATTGAGCGAGTCCCCGGGAATGCCGTATATCCTCTCAACTCCAAGATTATAAAGCGTATCAATTATAACTTCTGCTGTAGTTCGCCCCATGCATATACATGCCAATTATTGTATATTAAGTGTGGCTGTGAGATTTATTGAGTTTTTAATGTTTATTTATATAGATAAATATAATTCAATAGCTGGCACTGCCCTGAGATTTGACTGGGAAAATTCTCATGGGTTCAAGCCTTGCCTTAAGGCTATCAAATATTAATGTTCTTAGATTCTGATCCCTCATATCTGGAAATTCCAGGAGAACAATATATGTATCAAGAGTTGTTTCATCGAGCAGAAATTTTTGCCCATCCCGTTTGACTCCTGCATTTTCAGTTACCTCGCATACAGATTTTCTAACTTCGTCAGGCGTGACATGTTTTGGAACTTCATATCTTATTGAAAAGCTTCCACTTTTTGGGCCCAACTGAAAGGCACCAAGGGCGACGAGTAGATTGGGGACGTTGATAACCTCATTCCCATCGGAAAATATTTTTGTATAATTTATGGTAATGCCGAGAACCTTTCCTCTAACCCCCTGGACATAAAGAGCATCTTTTGAATAATACTTTTGCAATAATACGGAAAGCTGCAACCCCATCAGTGCGCTTGAACTGCTCCATGGGAATATCCATACGTAATCACCAGGTTTGAATGGGCGGGAGATTTCAATCATCAGGCCGCCAAGTGTGTTGCCGATTATGCTCTGCCCGGCTAGTGCAATAAGTGCTGCAATAAGGATGCTTCCTGGCAACAGTGAATAAACATTGATCCCCAGCGCTGAAAGAATGACAACAAAAATTATGAAATAAACGATCAGGTTAATCATATAGTTTAAGAGAATTATTCGCGTGTCCCTGAATCTCATCTGGCCTCTTGCTCTAGAAATCTTCCTGAACTGTGATACCATTAGCAATGCTATAATCAATATGACAATGATTTCAGCAAATTTCCAGTAAGTGGAAACTTCATTTATTATGTAGGGTGGAAAAATCACTTCAAAGTAGTAGGCAGACTGGATAAAAATGTTTATTTTTCTTGCTGTATACGATATTATCAAGTTCATTGACAATAGAAGGAATAATAGGATAGATGTGTAATAAAACCTGCCTGTTTGCTTTTCAATCATATTTAAGATCACTTCAGCCTGTTGTTGAAATGATGCACTGCATCATTGGGACACATATTATCTGTTTCCTGGATTGGTCTGTATTTTCTGTTTCGATAATGTATACCGACTGGTCAACTCCAATTAACTTCCCCCTGATATAAAGTTCAGGAGTAAGGCTCTCCTGGTACTGCCCAAGAATGAGAAATTTAACGTTTCTGCCAACGAGGTCGATTACATTCATGTTCATTGATTCATTCATGATATAAAATATATTCATCAGGAGTTCAAAAATTAGGATCTAATAAAATAAAAATTTAAAAAATTATGGGGTTATTAAAGAAACCATGAATATTACAAATCCGGCAATTACAAAATATTCTGTGTTTGCAACGTTCTGTGCGATGAATTTATAATAAACCCCTCCCATTTCTATCAAGAACAGCCCCAGAAAGAAAAGGGGGTATCTCCATGCAGATTTCATGTATTTTCCCATTTAGATCACAACCTGAATAGAAGGATGTTCAAGCCAAGACCAGCGGCTACCCCTCTTATATATAGGTCCACAAGGAAGAACGAGGCAAGGCTCAGCCATGCAAATGTTTCATGGTGATCGTTGAGTTTTGATATTCTGTTGAAGAACGACCTTCTAACACTCTTCTTATTTACCGGGCAGCTGTAGCAGTCCACATTCCCGCCTGTTGCGTGCCTGAAGAAGTGGCATGAAAATGTGTATACAGTAGCCAGACCGGTGTTTATTATAAGCAGCAGTGCTCCAAGAGTAAAAGTGCCCTTGTATGCAAGCGCTGCATATATGTCATAATAGAAGAATGGGAGAATTGCCACTGCTGCATACCAGAAATATCTGTGCAGATTTTCCAGCCTGAGTATATTTGTTTCTCCAGAATATAGCCTGCCTCTTTTTTCACCAACAAGATCATCTTTCTTTGATGCATTCTTGAATGTTGACACTTCGCAAGCTACTGGATGCCTGAACAGATGCCTGTGGTAGTCCTTTCTATATGCATAACAGGTGGCCCTGAATCCCGCAACCAGCGGCAGAACCAGAATCGTCGGCGAATAGAACGGGTCTGTAAGCCCCTGGACTGGTTTAGGCAGGGCAAATACTGTCATTAGATATATGGCAAGGAGTGCCAGCAATACGAATGACCAGAATCTCAGTTCGCCAAATTCTCTTGGAAATCTTGCAATTTTTTCCATTTTTGTTTCATCTTTTGTGCTAAATGACATCTATTTCACCACCTTTTCTTTTTTTCTTGCATTCTTGATCAGCATTGCGATTGGATCATACTGCCTGTCGATTGCCCTTTCCTTCTCCTGTATAATTGCATTATCGGTTATGCGTATGTGTTCCGGGCACACATCAGTGCAGCATTTTGTTATGTTGCAGTATCCCATTCCACCTTCTTCGTTGAGCATTCTTGATCTGTCAAGCCCATCCAGTGGATGCATATCCCACGATGCTGCCTTGACAATGTGCCTTGGGCCAAAGTATGGGGTGAAATGTTCTCTCACTACGTGGCATACATCCATGCAGAGGAAGCATTCTATGCATCTCTTGAACTCTTTTGATCTTTCTACATCTTTTGGATTGATTCTCCATGGTTTTTCCAGTCCCTCTTTTGGAGTGAACATTGGAATTTTTCTTGCAATATCCCAGTTCTTTGATACATCAGTCACAAGATCCTTAATAAGGGGAAATGCTGCCATTGGGGCCACTGTGATATTCTTTCCTACTTCATCGACCCTTGTCTTGCACATTAAAGATGGTTTCCCGTTGATTTCAGCAGAGCAGGATCCGCACTTTCCGGCTTTGCAGTTCCATCTTATTGAAATTGTTGGATCTATTTTTTCTTCCACGTATCTTACCGTGTCGAGAACCACCATCCCGTCAACATAGGGAATTTTGTATTCTACATACTTCCCTTCTTTTTCTGTTTCAGGGTCAAACCTGAATACTTTTACACTTATATCATCGCTCATTCATACACCTCTGGCTTTACATAAGCTTTATATTCTTCCGGCATTTCTTCCGCGGGCTTCACCTCAAATTTCATATTTCCCTGTTCATCCATAAGAGTGTTTATATTTGCCTTCCATGCAGGATCTTTCTTTGGGAAGTCTGATCTTGCATGAGCCCCTCTGCTCTCCTTCCTCATGGAAGCACAGTTCACAATTGCTTCGCAGGAAACCAACATATTACCGAGTTCAAGGCAGCCCATCAAACCGTGGTTGTACCTGAGCCCGCCCTTTGTCCCGACTTCTTTAAATTCTTCTTTGAGTTCGTTTATTATCTTAATCCCCTTTTGCAGGTGATCTTCGTCCCTCATAATGCCAACGTTATCGCTCATGCATGTTGTCAGCCTGTCTATAAGTTCATATGGATTTTTTCCATCCTCCCTGAAAAAGTGCATAACATACTCTTTGATCGCCTGCACTGCTTCATTTGGTATTTCTTCAAGCTTTGAACTCCTGGCGTAAGTAACAGCTGAATCTCCAGCTCTCTTTCCAAAGACAAGTATGTCAGAGAGTGAGTTGCCACCAAGCCTGTTTGCTCCGTGGAGGCCAGATGCTATTTCACCTGCTGCGAAGAGGTTGTCCAGATTTGTTTTTTCTGTCTCGGCATCAACTTCTATGCCCCCCATCATATAATGCACTGTTGGGGCGACTTCCATCTTTTCTTTTGTTATGTCAACGCCTGCGAATTCCAGGAATTGTTGATACATTGCAGGAAGCTTGTGTTTTATAAAATCAGGGCCTTTATGCGTTATATCCAGATAAACGCCACCGTGCTCAGTGCCTCTTCCTTCCATAATTTCCCTGTAATTTGCCCTTGCAACCACGTCCCTTGCATCAAGCTCCTTCTTCTGGGGGGAATATTTCAGCATATATCTTTCTCCCTTAGAGTTCAGCAGTATCCCGCCTTCTCCTCTAACACCCTCAGTCACGAGAAGACCTTTTACTCCAGGCGGATAAACCATTCCTGTTGGGTGGAACTGTATCATTTCCATATCTCTCAGGACAACGCCAGCTCTGTATGCCATTCCTATTCCATCACCAGTTGATTCCCATGAATTGGATGTTACTTTGTACACCCTTCCTGAACCTCCTGTTGCTATGACAACTGACTTTGCCCTGAATATAAATGTCTGGCCAGTGTCCATTTTAATGCCATATGCGCCTATTATTTTGTTGCCCTTTTTGATCAGGTCAATAATATACATTTCGTCATAGAATGGAATGTTTCTGTGCAGCACCTGATCTTCAAGAGTCTTAATTAGCTCCAGCCCTGTTCTGTCACCTATGTGTGCCAACCTTCTGTATGTGTGGGCTCCGAAAGCTCTTTGCATTATCCTGCCATCGGGCGTTCTGTCAAATAAAGCACCATATCTTTCCAGTTCAAGCACCCTCTCCGGTGCTTCCTTTCCTAGGATTTCTGCCATTTTCCAGTTGGATATGTATACACCTTCTTCGATGATGTCTCCATAGTGAACCATCCAGTTGTCCTGAGGGTCTACGTTTCCAAGGGCACATGCAATCCCGCCTTCAGCCATAACAGTATGAGCCTTCCCAAGAAGAGACTTTGTTACCATAACAGGTTTTAGCCCGGCGTCATTCACAGAAATGGCTGCCCTCATGCCTGCACCGCCAGCACCGATAATCAAGACGTCCGCTTCGATGGTTTCAACTTCATTATTCATTAAATTTCACCTAAACCTCATGTGTATTATTTCATCAGTATAAATTTTTTATAACTTCTAAATACTCATTTAGTTTTTCTCGGGGTAATTTGAATTTGTATGAGTTTGAAATTATTATGATGCAAGTGTTTTTCACATCCATTGAATTGATTTGAGAAAACTGAATATTATGAATTTTTATAGCCTCTTTTGTACTCCATAATGATAAGACCCTTTATATTATAGATGTGAATTTCAAAAATGTTGATGACCTTTCTGCTTTCAATTTTCATTTTGCTCCTTTTTGCGATCATTCTTGGGAGCCTGTTAGAATATTATGGGCTACCATCGGTTATCGGTGAGATACTGGCAGGATTTATACTTGGAAAGGCTGTGCTTGACCTTGTTTTGCCAAGTACAATAATTTCGAGCATATCTGAAATATCACTGTTTTTTATTGTGCTTCTGATTGGTGTTGAATCAACAACATATACGCTTGTTAAAAACGTCAAGAAAGGAATAATCTTATCTGCTTCAAGTTTTATAGTCCCACTCCTTATTATGCTCCTTTTCCTTAAGATTTTTTATGGAAAATTTGGCCCTTCTGATATCATACTTGCAGTATCCATTGGCGTTCCATCTATTTCAATCATATCGGTCCTTTTGAACAAATATGATTTGATGAAGTATGAAATGGGAAATTCCATTTTAGCTTCCGTCATATTCACTGACATTATAGCCTTCGTTATTCTGTCCGCAGTAGTAGATCTTAAAAGGTTGAATTATGAACTTGTTTCCATAGTCATTTTCCTCGTTCTTATTTTTGTAACAGATCATTATTTAAGAAAACATTCAAAGTCAGTCACAGCTTTCTTCGAAAAACTTAGATACCAGTCAAAAAGTGAAAAACTTGTTTTTGGCAGCATAATCCTGTCTGGGCTTATAGTGGCTTCAATCCTGGATGAAATAGGGATTACCTATGTTCTTGGAGCGTTCTTCGCAGGCATACTCATAAGCGATGTGATTATCGGAAAAGAGCTGATAGGAATAATAACAAGAACTCTTGGCAGGCTCAATGATAGCTTTTTCATTCCCTTGTTTTTTAGCATTGCAGGAATGAATGCTGTCTTTCCAACGTTTGGTTCCCTGGGGGAAATGACTCTACTTATAATGATTACGGTCGTAGTTGGAGGATCTTTGGACTACTATGTTGGAAGAAAATACTTTTCTAAAGGCTCTGGAAGGGTTACGGCTGGGATACTGGGGGGAAGGGGGGCAGTTGGAGTAATTATAGCTACAATAGCGCTTGAAGCGAATATCCTGAGCGCAAACCAGTATTCAGCTGCAATATTTGCGACTATGATTGTTTCGGTGACTTTTTCAGTGCTTCTAATGAACCAGCAGGATAAAATACTGCTTGAACAGGAAAGGAACGGGGTGAAGATTTAGCCTTTGTTTCAGGCAAAATGATAATTCACGATGTAGTGGTGTTCAAAGAATTTTATTTTTTGCCTCTTGTAGTGTATCTTATTGAAGATTTGATCCAGTTCTTCAGGCGAAAGTTTTATCTCAGAGGGAGGGCCAATCTCAGATTCCTTCTTGAATTCAATCAGTGTAAAGAGTGGCTTGGTTTCTGAAGTGAATCTGCCAATTATTTCCTCCATGCATGGAAAATCATGGAAACTTGTGGAAAAGAAGACTCTGTCTACAGCAGGAAGAACTGCCATTTTACATATATCATCCAATATTGTTTTTACATTAGAATATTTCATTTCCTCTATTTTCTTATTTTCTCTGGCAATTCCATCCCTGCTCAAATCTATAGAATATACTCTGGAGCAGAGAGGGGAGAATAAAAACGAATAATATCCATCGCCTGAACCCACATCTGCTATGCTTTCCCCATGCTTGATGTTCATGAAATTCATTATGCTTTTAATATCTATGAGCTTCTGCCTCATTTCTGACAGTTTATCATAATCAAATTCGTGGTGGTGATGATCCATGATTTTTCCATATAAATTATGCTTATAATTCTTTTGAATTATTCATATAAATAACCCCATATAGGAAAGCAGGAATTTGCATATGTTAATTGATGAATCCATTTTGTTTAGGCAAGATTGGGTTATTCGACAGGCTTCCTATGGAATCCGCCTTGAGGCCGGATGATTCAAAGCAATATTTGAGCCAGAGAACATGTTAGGAGTTTTATAGACGCAATGATTTCTATTGCACTGGCAAATATAAGAAAATAGATTTAATCTCACAGAACAACTTTTTTATGTGGAGACAATTAACCTTATACATGCTTCTTTCAGAATTTGTTGATTATCTTGATCGTGTCTCCAGAACACAAAAGAGATTAGAGATGAATGAAATCATGAAACAGTTGTTTCTTGAGCACAGAGACGAAATAGGCATAATTACATACTTAATTCAGGGAAAAGTGGCGCCAGATTATTCCGGGCTTGAAATTGGAATATCTGAAAAAACCATCATGAAAGTTGTTAGAAACCTAACCGGCGCAGCGGAAGATGAAGAGATTTCTATATTTGCCAGAACCGGCGATCTTGGGGAGATGGCAGAAGAATTGCTTTCCAGAGGGAGGCAGACCTCGTTTTTCAATGAACCCATAGGATTGAAGGAGTTTTACAATATTCTGCTGAAAATGACCGGGATTAAAGGCCACGGCAGCAGTGGAACAAAGGAATCCATGCTTACAGACCTTCTCATCAGATCGACCAAAAAAGAGGGAAAATACATTGTGAAAATTATTACCGGCAATCTCAGGGTCGGAGTTTCAGACGCGTCCATAATTACGGCACTCAGGCTTGCCTACCTTCCTGAAAGTGAGCAATCAGATGTGGAAGAAGTTTTTAATTTCCATCCTGACCCTGCATATGTAGCAGATGTTCTGATCAATGGAAAGATATCAGAAAGCGCCTGCCCTACTCCCCTGATACCTATGAAGGTGATGCTTGCTGAGCGGCTGCAGTCACTTTCACAGATAATTGACAAACTTGGTGGAAGAGCTGCACTTGAATATAAATACGATGGGCTGAGAATACAGATTCATAAGAATGGGGACGATATAAAGACATTTTCCAGAGGCAACGAAGACACTACAAAGCAGTTTCCTGAGATAATAAACGCAGTGAAGGAGATAAAAGCAGAATCTGTAATCATAGATGGTGAAGCCGTTCCAGTGAACAGTGAAACCGGGGAGATATACCCATTTCAGAATGTTTCGAAAAGAAGGGGAAGAATTTATGATTTGCCTGAAGTTTCTGAGGAAGTGCCCATAGTCGTGTTTCTGTTCGACATCGTTTACCTTAATGGCGAACCTCTGCACAGAAAGGCTTACACCGATCGAAGAAGAATATTGACTGAAACAATTGGGGAGAACAGCAGGCTAAAATTTGCCAATCAAATTATTACCGGGGACGCTGAAGAAGCAGAAAGGTTTTTTGAACGTTCCATAGAGTCAGGCTGTGAAGGAATTGTTGCAAAGAGCGTTCAGGAAAATTCCATATACCGTGCTGGAAGCAGGGGATGGCTATGGATAAAATTCAAGAGGGATTACCAGAATGAGATTTCAGACACACTTGATCTTGCTGTCATTGGTGCGTTTTATGGCCATGGCAGGAGGAAGGGAAGTTTTGGCGCCCTACTTCTTGCTTCATACAATAAAGATAGCGATATGTTTGAATCTGTCTGTAAGATTGGCTCAGGGTTTACGGATGAGAATCTTGCTGAAATTAAGGTAATGTTTTCAAAATTGGCCACTGAGGAAAAGCCATCTAATGTGAATGCAGAAATGATTCCTGATGTATGGATATATCCTGAGAAAATTATACAGATCAAAGGTGCAGAAATTACTCTGAGCCCTGTTCATACGTGTGCAAAATACCTTGTGAGAAAAAATGGGCTTGCCATAAGATTTCCAAGATTTACTGGTACCTGGAGAACTGATAAAAAAATAGAAGACTGTACGTCTTCAGTAGAAATATATGAGTTGTTTAAAATGCAGAAAAAAACTGGTTACAAAGAAGATAGCAACTAGATTTAATCTTCGTTTCTATAGTTGTCTCTGGAACCGTATTCTCTCCTTCCGCCGCTGTTTCCGCCGTAACCGCCGCTGTTTCTTCTGAAACCGCCGCCACTACCGCCTCTTCTGAAGTTAGTGTTTTCATAAACTTTTTCGCTCATGTCATTTTCACTGTTAACTTCTTCAACAGCTTCTTCGGATTCGTTAAGGTTTCCATATTTTCCAACGTTTAATCTCATCTGGCCTCTGACCAGTGAAATGTATCCGTTGTCAACATGCAGTGTGGAACCATCCTTTACAGATGAAGCCTGTTCTCCCCAGAGGGATAGCTTAATCTTTCCGGTATCATCTCCCACAACAACCTCTGTTACGGATTTTGACTCTCCGAATCTTGTGTTTATCTCTTTTGGCTCGCCTATCTCTATGACCTTAGCAAGAACATTTACTCTTCTCGACTCAGGTGTAAGGTCCTTTATTTTGGTAATTCCTTCCATGTGGTTTACTTCCCGTCCTTTCGGACAGAATAGTATCCTTTACTTGTATATATAATAATGCGTTAATTTGATATCCTTAATTTGAAATGGCAATTTTACATAAAGAAAAACACAGAGAATTCCACTCAGGCAATGCTGAATGAAAGTCTGTCCAGAGTGATTATAAAGTATAGATCACGGAAAATTATCCCGTTGTTTCAAGATCTTTGATTTTCTATAATTCCTTTCAGCCATGGAATTGCTGATGTGAAGAATGAAGGGCCGTGATGCGCGAAAAAATCCAGTTTTCCTGGAGTGCAGTATATGTTGTTATTTCTAAAAGCCGCTGTTTCTTTGAGAGATGTGCCCTTCAGGCGATCAATTGTTTCTTCAACAGTAGTGCCGCGATACATTTTTCCCTCGAAAATCATGATTTCAGGATTAAAGTTGCTTACGGAATCATAATCTGGCTCAAGCCATTCTTTAGTGTCATTGTCATATGGCGTTGAAAGCCCAAAATAGTTGAGTGAGGAAGTGATGTAGCTCAGAGAGCCAAATGAGACAGGCCCCCCAAGGTCTATTTCAAGATATGCCCTCATTCCTGATTTCTGTGGAACTAAGCTTTTTGAAAGATCTTTGGCCAGGTTCTGTGCTTCCCTAATTTTTCCTGAAACTATTCCGATCCTGTTGATCATGTCAAGTATGCCAAATGGTGTTGATGGAAGTTCAAATTGAAATACAGGATACTTCTTCATAAGCTCCCTGGTCAGCCCTTCCTGATACCCTGAAATTGTAAAAATTATATCTGGATTTATCTCATCTACAATTTTTTCATTATATGTGCTGTAACTTCCAATCTTTTTGATTTTTTCTACAGATTCAGGCCTCCTGCAGAATGCGCTGACACCTTTTATCTTACCTTCCAGCCCAATCAGGCAAAGTGTTTCTGTTATTGATGGGTTTAGAGAAATTATTCTTTCGGGGCTTTTAGGGACTTCAACATCCCTCAGTGTAAAATCCCTTAGCTTGGCCATTTCAGAATGTTATTGGGACATATCCTTCCTGCAATGCCTTTGCCAGCACTTCTCCTGCGGGTTCCAGATTTATATTTTTTTCCTTGAGTGAAGCCGAGATTTTCTTATTCTCCGCTATGAAGACACAGGCAGTTTTGTAAATTCCTGCATCCGTTGCTTCCTTCAACATAGAATTCAACATTTCATCTCCCTTTGCCACCATTTCCTCAGAAGGCCCAAAAAACAACACCCTTACATCAGATACCCTGTTTTTCTGTTTCATATTTATTGCCATCCTTAAACCAGTAACTGCCTTTTCCTTCTGTTCCATGCCGCTGCTGATTATGAATAATATTTTCGTTTCTGCCATACAACCAAATTATTTTAACGTATAAAAATCATAAGTTATTTGAAAAGCAAATGATGTGTGTGCAATAAATAATTTAATTAGACCCATTTAAATTATTCCTGCATGCCATCATTAACAGTAAAAGCAGTGGCGCATCCAACCATGGGAATAGTTCTCCTTGGTGGGCTTTCTGACCCGGTTTTGCGCTTGCCTTATCACAATTCTGCCGGAATATGCTACTCTCTGGATGATAGGGAATCCGTATCAGAAACTACCCTTACCATAACGGGCAGGCAATTAAAAAATACTCTCAATGGTGAACCCATAAGTGAAAATGACAGCAGGTCGCCATTCAAATTTATAGATATTTACAGGGATGAAATGCAAAGGAAGTTTAAAGGGAATATATATTTCAATTCCGAAAACAGGAACATAATCAGTGGCAGTTCAGACGCAGGTGCAGCTGCACTTGGAAAATGCATTTCATGGATATTGCCAGGTATTGATCAAAAAGAGCTTGAGATGAATATGAGAAAGGTTTCGGAAAGTGCAGGAAGAAGTTATCATGGTGGGCTTACTGTTACTGAAGGAACCCAGAAGCCCTTTACAAGAAAGATACTTGACGAAAGCAGCTTTGAGAATTACAGAATTTTAAGTGTTGTATTTCCGCATAAAAGAAAGCCATCAGATGATATACATTTCAACCAGCCCAGATCTGATTACTATAAGAAAAGAATAATGAATGCAACAAAAAATGTTGAAACGCTTAAAGAACTTGCCAGGAAAAATGAGGTAAAAAAAATATTCGAGCTGGCGATGGCAGACACGGATGACTACCACTACCTGAACGATCTTGTAAACGTGAACATCATTACAGATGAAATGAGGGCACTTATGGAAAGGGTCAGGGAAATCAGAAAAAGAATGTGGGCCACTTATATTGTAACAGGGGGAAACAGTGTATTTCTTGTAACGGATGCAAACATGGTTGAGAAAGCAAAAGAGATAGCTATGGAGCACTCCAGAGAAGTGCACGTCCTCAAAGTTGCAGGTGGTGCCAGAGTGGTAGATACAAAAGAAGAGGATTAATCTCAGGAATAGGAAAGAATAAAAAGCTTAATTGTATTAGGAATTTAAATGGCTGAAAAGAAAGATGGCTTTCAATCAGGGGCAGGTTTAATAAGATACTTTGATGAAGAGGAAATCACAGGGCCAGCTCTCGACCCAAAACTAGTTATATACATAGGAATTGCAATGGCTGTTGTAGTGGAACTCGCAAAAGTTTTCTGGCCGATTCTACCGTGATTTATCAATTAGTTGTACTTGTGTTAACCATCGCAATCAAATAGTTCTTTACTTGAGACCTTGTCCACCTCTGTAAATGTGTTCATCCCTTTCATCCGCCAGGCTGCCAATAGTGAAAAAAACAGTACAGAATTATGTCCCATACTCGTAGATTCCGATACTTTTTTATATTGTTTTATCCTACAGATAGATAGAGGTAATTGTATGGTAGAAGATAGAACACTGACCGACTTTCTAATGGAAGCGAAGAAGAAAGCAGAGGATGCAAATCCAGGTATTAAGAAATTAGCGGAGCAAGATCCTACGCTTTATCAGCCTATATATGGATACATTATTACCTTTTCTTCTAATTGAGACAGTTTCTTATGACCAATGGTGATTTGTTTAGTCAGGTATTGCAGGAATACAGACCCGATCCTAACATTCTCGTAAAGAAACGGCAAGAATTGCTAAGGGATCTGGGGGACAAACTAGGTGCTCCGGTTGTAGCTTATATCGCTAATACAACGCATCCAATTTCTGCTATGATGCAACTCGATGTGGATTCTGTTATAGACTTTGTTAAGGTAGCTTCTCGTAACTCCAAGGAACTTTACTTTATTCTTGAAAGTTCTGGTGGTGACGGAAATGTGGCAGAAAAACTATTACATGTTTTTAGGGAGGTATTCACGAAATCGTTCAACGTAATCGTACCAAATTCAGCTAAAAGTGCCGCCACGATGTTGTCGATAGGTGCTGACAAGATAATAATGGGAACGAACTCTGAGTTGGGACCAATAGACCCGCAGATTGCGGTTACCCTCCCAACAGGTCAGTCACAATACGTACCTGCGAAATCGATCACTGGAACGTTGACCAAAATTAAAGAGGACATTGAGAAGAATGAGAAACTTGCAACAATGTATTATCCGGTGTTGCAACAAATCAGGCCAGAAACCATAAAATTTTGCGAAGATGCTATTTCTTTTTCCACTTCATTTGCTAAACGGTGGTTACAGAAGGGATCAATGAGGGGTAAACCAAAGAAAGATTTGGAGAAAACTGCTAAGGAGCTTACAACCGGGGACCGCTTCAACATGCATGGAAGCGTAATTAACCACGAAGAAGCTAAAAAAGAGTTAGGACTCAACGTGGAGTTTTGGGATCAAAAAGATGAGAGGTGGCAATTGCTTTGGGACTATTATCTTAGAGCGAAAGCGAGCTTTCAGATGAATCCAAACGCGGCTAAACTTTTTGAGACTACGGAGACATCTGTAACAATGAATATCCAGATTATTCCAATGCAAGGTGTTCAACCTATCAAATAGGTTCTTTTTCCAAGAAATATGGTACTTTACAATATTTTCTTTCAGGTGATCAAAACAGAACTGTAGTCAACGAACCGAAGACACATACTGATCGGCGAAGACTCAGAGAGGGGTTAGAGGGCAACATTGAGCCTATGTCTGCGCTAACAATCAAAGTGTATTAGAATTTATCTTCCTTTTCCCATAGTTTTCCCAATGGTAATCGCAGTGAAAGATTTATCCATATAATGATTTACTTCAGCTTTTCCGGCTCTGAATTCATCCTCAAAAGTTTCATTTACACCTATGTTCCACATGTGTCATATGTTATATTTGCCACGTCACCTCAAAAAAATTGCGAATAAAATATAGAAGCGTTCTATAAGGTTTTCTCATACATTTTCCCGTTTTCCAAAAATATTTTCTAGATTTTTCTATATTTTCCATGGAAACAACTAAAATGCATGTAACTATGGTGGGAAATTGCATAAAATTCACGAAATCGAATTAGAAGAAATGACCAAAACTGGGTTGAAATGCCATAGTGCAGAATAAAAATAAAGTGCATCAATTGACATATGTCATTGATAGCCAAACTTCAAAAAATAGAAAGTAGATGGGTGCCCTAGAGCCTTTTAATCTAAAATTTTATGTGTATCTCTCTGGACAACACTGCATAGTTCTTTCCTCGAGACTTTATCTTTTTCTGTGACCAAGTTCATTTCCTCAATTGCTATATTGCCAGCCATTACGATATATACTGGTAGTTTAGCGATTCACGTACGGACCTGAATGCACTTGTGATTTTTCTGAACACGACAAGTTGCTTAATGACTTACAATAAGGTTGTTGATGTGTTTCGCGACCATGTGAAGCAAATAGGCAAACCATGAGTCGTGGCGATTCCCGATTAAAGTGCTCCACGGGTTCGTGTAGTTCATGATATTGATCGTACCTGTGCGCAAGTTAATCCATCCTGCTGGGAAATTTAGCTTTCATGAAGTTCTTCCTCTCAACGTCATCCGATTTTGGGAGTTATATGGTTATGGTATGACAACGGTGCCATAGAAGTACAATTAATTTAACCGATTTTTTTTGTTGGAAAAAAGTAAAACATGTTGAAAGCCGAGCTTTCAGAATTTAGCAGTTAAACCTTTCTGGCTTGGAATTTTAGTCGTCTTGAACAAAACAGTAAAATCTTCTCCTAGTGTCACTGAGGCATGTTTTAACACTGATAAGTGATTCTTCCCTTAGGTGCTTCAACGAGCCCATCAGAGCCCTCTTCGAGAGCCCTGTTTCCTTCATAAGTGTCTTTACATCTGCTATTTTTATGCCCTTCAAGGTAATTAAAATAAGTCTTGATGATGGCGTCAATTCTTTAAATTTTTCTTCGCTTAACGTAAAACACCGATGAATTCAAAGGTATAAATCTTATTTCATTTTAATATAGACAGATAAAAAGCAATTGGATAAAAAAATCTACCCAATAACTACGTTTTGACTGATTCTTTAAAGTTCAACGCTTAATTTTGTAGATCGCTAAACTGGCAAAAACAGCATTTTTGGCAAATCTCATAATATACTTCCCCAAAGAATGCCTACAATTTGGTAAAATTTATAAATGCAAACGTTTTTAAAACTAAATGAATTACAATTATTCTATATGAAGCCCGTGATAAGAGAAGATAAAGGAGTGAGTGAGATAATCGGGGCAATTCTATTGTTTGCTATAGCATCTGTTTTATTGACAAGTTTTATTTTATGGTACGTGCCGAGCACCGGTACAAATAACGATATTTCATACCAGGGATCTACTCAGAGCGCCTTTTCCTCTCTTGACTCAAAAATGCTGAATCCATCAGTAACACCAGGCAGTGGGCTGTCACAGAGTTTCCCATTAGGCATTAGTGGCACACCGCCATTTACCCCATCACAGAGTACAAATTTATATTATTCAAACAATTTTAACGGAACACTCAAATACGGAATGAATGTAAATTACACAAATGTAGTGACCAAAAAGAACGTGACAGTAGCAGCGTGTGCAAACGCTACCTCCAGCAATATAGAAAACAATAACTACGTTGACCAGCAATTTAAATTTGCTGTTAATTTTCAGGAAACGGGACTGCCCGCTGGATATTACTGGACAGTTACGGTAGGTGGCACACAGAAGTCTGGAAGTCCAGTTGGTTCACAATATGCAGATACTATTTCTTTCAGCCTTTCAAGGGGTACGTATAGTTATACCATTATTACAAATAGCAAGTCAGAGTTTCCAAGCCCGGCAGCAGGGACTGTAAAAATATTGAATCAGGAAACAACTATTCCTGTGCAATTTTCCAGTTCAAATAACCTGCAAAGGAGCGTTGTAGCAGCCGCATGTGGGCCAACCAACTATGTGAATGGAATAAACACAGCGAATTTTATAAGTGCAGCCCCAAATAACAAAAATCCCGACATTATGCATTTAAATTATTGGCTAAACAACACATCGCTATCTCATAATAATGAAAGGTATTTCCCACTTGCATCTCAGCAATTTTTTGTTTACCAGGCAAACACTCCGGTAAGTTATGTTGAATTCTACTTGGAACCAGACATTAATTACAACCAACAGGTGTACCAGGGAGTATCCAATCTTTTTGTTGAGATATCCCATACTCCATTTTCCACAGGGGCACCTATCGCATTTAATTTCACTAATATAACCCATACCTTGGGTTCTAGTCAATTTACTAAAAACTCTTGCCTTAAAAACTTGACACTAAAGAACCCATCAGGAGGTACATCTATTGTTCTTAATAAAAAGGGCAACACAACGTATTACATTAACGTTTTTGAGGCAGTAGATGAAAGTAAAAATTTTCCTGGAAATTCTCCTTCTAAACTACCAACTCCCTATTTATGCTTTAAAAATAAGACTTTAGGTTATGGATACGGCCCAAATGAATTTTTAGGCACAATTACAACCCCAACTCTACAGTCAAACACGGGAACGGCTTTCCATTATCAGGCAACAGCCGATATTACTTCTACATATTCGGGAAGTAGTAATAATTTAGAATATACTGACTTTAATATTAAATCAGAACAACTTTACCCCTGTTCGACCCCGTACTTTTTCCTTTTAGGTTACAATATCCCGACAACAACGCATGCAGGCAAACTAATAGTTCAGCAATCCGGTTTGCCCAGTAGTAGCTCAAACTGGAAATTTTCAGTTGGAAAAACTGAGTACAGTATATCGTCAAATACAGTATCTAAGTGTATTGGAAATCTATCATATGCTCAATATAATTATACAGTCAGTGATGTGGGAAAATACACTCCAAACCCCGAGAGTGGCTTTGTGTCTGTCTTGCCTTCAAAAACTACATATATAAATATAAGTTATTTTGAGCCAATAGGCTCGCTGCCAAGTTACTGGGCAATTTCAGATAAGGGCATCCAGAATTTTACTTTGGCAAAAACCATGAAGGTTAACTATGTTTCTCTCTACCTGTATAATTTCACAATTCCTCCTGGCAGCGAAACTGGGCATAAAATAACAGACAATGTCAGAATAAATATAACATATAACATGCCGTCACGCCTAAAGCCAGACCTTATAGTCAGTAAAAATGTGTCAGTGAAGCAAACAGGATGGAAACAGATATTTCTAACTTCATCTTCAGGGAAAAACAGCTCTTTTTTGTTTAAGCCCGGCCCATATAGCATTAGCCTTACTGATGTGAATAAGGAGGGAAATAGAAGCCTGTCTGGGGCCATAGGATGGGGTTTTGCAACAATGGGAGGATATGACAATTATCTTGATAGAGTAACCTCAGACTATCTGAGTGGGAATATAAATTCAAATACTTCGTCCACTGTAACTCCGTATAATGCCAATTCTCCAAATGTGGTTGGAGTCACAAACCAGTCTTACATGTATCAGATAGGATATTATAATGTTAAAATTTCCAATGAAAATGTGACCTATAAGGTAAATGGGATTACACACATCTATGGTTCCATAAACTCTGAAGGCGCTACACAGTTTACTCTTTCGGAAACAGAAGTTTTGCAAAATGGCATAGTTTTAACAGCTGGGAAAGGAGTGACTTATATTACAGTTAATCCACTTCCAATTAGGATTGTAAATTCTTCCAAAGGCATATCCCTTAGTTCTATTGCTTATACAATGTCAATATCGAAGGGTGTGTCTACGTCTGTTAGCGGCACGGGCAGCACAATTGTTTCTATGATTATGGCAAAATCTTCTCATGTAAATTACACGGCTGGAAATAGTTATGTGTTTAACAACACTCTGGGCAAAGTGAACAACATAAAGCTGGTTCAATATAGTTATACTATTAATTCAACATTCGCAAAATATTGGGCAAATACTTTGTTTACTGAACTTCTCGGCACTGGCTCATACAAAAGTTTCAGCCTTTTCAATGATTTTAACTTTGCACTAACCGGAAATACAGAAAAAGTGTCTATGCTTAAAGATCACGTTTATCTGTACTCAGCAAATCTTGCAAGCGTGCTTTATAATATCAATTCAATCTGACCGGATCCTATATGGTCGCAGGAATATGCCAGAAAGATGAGATATTTTTTTAAAAAGCTATTCCGGCAAGATATACACTGATTCCCGAAAATCAGGCCTCCCCCACTTTTCATACCCTCATCCTTCATGATGTCGCTTAAGAAGCGATGAATCCGGTTTTCAATTCACGCATTGTGCATTTTTTGTATATTAAAACTGTTATTTTATTTAGAATGCTATGACCAGTTTATGAGAATCCCTTCACAGGAAGAGAAAGCAGTCAGCGAAATAATCGGAGCTATTCTCCTGTTTGCCATAGTCAGCGTCCTTCTGGCCAGTTTCATACTCTGGTATGTTCCAAGCACTGCCACCAACAACGAAATGAATTATCAAATGGGTACCCAGTCTTCCCTTATCTCGCTAGATGCAAAAATGCTGAATCCTGATCTTGGGATAGGAAACAGCATATCAGAGAATGTGCCTATGGGCATTGCGGGCACACCGCCTTTCATACCGGCAAAAGGCACAGACGTTTTCTATAACAGCAATTTCAATGCTTCACTTTCCTACTCGCTCATGGTAAACTATTCAAACCAGATTCACAAAAACAGGAATTCTGTGATTTCATGTGCAAACTCCAGTACAGGGAATATTATGAATAATAAAGAGGTTTCAGGCTTAAATCAATACAAACTGGACTTCATGGAATCCGGGTTGAACAGTGGCAAATACTGGAAGGTGAAAATAAATGGCATCTCAAAAGCTTCCAGCCCCCTTACATCCACATCGTCAAAAGTTCTGAGTTTTTGCCTCCCCAGAGGGAAGTATTCTTACAGGGTGGGTTCAGACAGCCAGAGGCTTGAACCCAATCCCAAACGGGGTGTTGTTCTGTTAAATAGTTCCTCAACGTCAATTACGGTCAATTTCAACTGCAATGCAAATAAATCCCTTGTTGCAGCAAATTTTGGCGAAGGGGCATTTGCTAACCCGGTCAACCTTAACCACATTACCCCTGCATATGGAAATAGAACAGGGAATTCCGTCATAAAAAACAAAAGCGTATGCCTTAATGACTGGTTAGGAAATTCTGGGGCAGAGAAGATCGGGAGCACTATTTATTACCCCATGGCCTCGCAACAGTTCACGGTCCAATGTGCATTCGAGCCTGCAAATTATATTGAATTCATGCTTCAGCCTAACCTTGAATACAGAAACCAGTTCTTTCAGGGAAACTCATCCCTCTATGTAAATATAGGAAAGAGCATGTGGGGATCAGGCCTATCCGGCTCCGGAGTTGTTAAAAATCTCAAACAGAATGAAAGTGGAAGTGCTTATTCTAATGGGAACACTTTGGAGAAATTGGATTTAAAAAACTGTATTTGCCTTGGCACACAGCGCCCATATGTAAGAACTTACTACCTGAATTTCTGGGAATCCGTAAATGAGAGCGCCCAATCGTCAAAAGCCCATTCAGAAGTGTTTGGAATGCGATATAATAATGAAAGCAGGGGTTATGGATATGGCCCAAACGAATTCATTGCAACTGCATGCAATCAACCCTTTGACATTGGGGTTCAAAACTCATATGGATTTAATGCAGGTGCTGCTTGCAATGTTACAGGCGAAAACTCGTATAATTGTTTCAACATAACTTCAGACCACCTAAACGGGCTATCCCAGCACATTTACTTTGCTGTAGGGTTTACAGGCACCTCTGGCTCCTGTGTATTGCATGTGCACGAAAAGGGCCTGAGCAAAAAAGAATTGGCAGGGAAGGGGTGGAACATTACTATAGGAGAAAAGAGTTACGTTATTAAAAATAATGAGTATGCAATTAATGACTTCTGCAGTTTCCAGTATTCATTTTGCATACAAAGCTCTGGAAATTTAATGCCTGGCATTTTAGACGGCTTCATTTCAATACATGGAGGTTACAATTCGCTGAATATAACTTTCCTGAACCCTGCAGAGGGGCTTCCTGCCAATACAGGCATTTCCGATAAGGGAATTCAGTGCGTAAAGGTATCAAATGTTGAGAATTTTAACTATGTTTCGATGTATTTTTTTAACTTTCAGGTTCCATCAAATGATCACCCTGGTTATGTGAAAGTATCCCTATATAACCTGGAAAATGGATCAAAATATTTTAAAATGTCAAGAATTGTTGTTGTCGATTCATCCGGATTTTATAATGTTCACTTCAATGCCAATTCAACAGGAAATCAGGACCGCAAACTTGTTCCAGGCAAATATTTTCTCTTTGCCCAGGATGTTAATGAAAATGGAACATCTTTTTATTCAGGGCACATAGGATGGGGGTTTGCAACAATGGGAGGATATGACAATTACATTCATGAAATCCCTTCCGACATGGTATCTAAATCTAAGAATAATACAAGAAATTCAATAATAACTCCATATTATGCAGTGAGCCCCTGTTTGATCAGGGCCACAAACCAGACATTTATTTATTCCATAGGCTACAGGAGCAAAGATGTGGTCTCGAATAATTTTAGTAAAATAGAAACTCAAAGAATGGTGGGAAAGGGATCAATATTTTCAACCGGAACCAACGGATTTGGGCATACTGGCGGTTCGATTTTGGAAGACGGAATGGTTCTTTCCACAGGAAATGGCGATAAAATCGGCGCAGGTGGATTGCCATTATGCATTTCGAATAACAATACTGGCATTTCCTTAAGCTCAAGGTTGACCGGGATGAAGATAAAAAAAGGAATCCCCACCTCAGAAAGCAATACCGGGAGTGCGTATCTCTCCCTGACTGAAAATCAGAGAATTTGCCAGGATCTGAAACTTTTCCACAATTACAGTTGCGGAAGTGAAACCTTAGAAGTGACGGGGCTCACACTCTTAAAATACAATTACACAATCAAATCCCACTATGCCAACATATTCGGAAGCAGTTTCTATAACGAATTGGCTAAACCCGGCGGGACTGAGAATAATTTTACTGAATTTAACATGTTTTCTTTCACATGCCATCATAATGAAGAAAAAATAGTGAATGCTGAGGAAAAAATAAAGATCAGTTCTTTTTCATATTCCGAGTTGGGATTCATGATCAATTCTATGTGAATTTTATAAATTTTTATAAAATTGAGTTGAGATATTTTATGGCATTAAAGTGGAAACGGTTAATCAAATTCATTGCTGAATTTATCATTGAAGCTTTTCATGGAATTTTCAACCTGCTTCTTTGCCTCTTCCATATCACCATAATCTGATACAACCGTCTTTTTCCCTTCAAGGATCTTATAAGTCTCAAAAAAGTTCTTGATCTCTTTAAGAAGATGGGGGTTTACATCCTTAATGTCCTTGATGTTGTTAAACGATGGATCTTTGGATGCTACGCCTATGATCTTGTCGTCCCTTTCCCCTCCGTCTATCATGTGCATTACCCCTACGGGCCTTACCTTGACGATGGTGCCAGGGTATAAGGGAAAACTGGTTAAGACTATAACATCTATTGGATCTCCATCATCATAATAGGTCCTTGGGACAAAACCGTAGTCTGCGGGGTACATCACTGATGAGTGCAAAACCCTGTCAAGGAGGATCCCTGGGCCTTCCTTATTTACCTCGTACTTATTCCTGCTTCCCTTTGGTGTTTCGATCACTGCATTAAACTCTGCAGGTGCATCATCGCCTGGAGGCGTTGTGATCCATAGACTGTTATTTGACATAAATAATGATTGCATCCTTCTTAATAATTTTATCATAAATGTATTTTGGATGCCTGCAGCATCTGCCACTATGAAGAAAATCTGCAAAACTTCTATGAACACTTATATACACCGATAACCTTTTCTTCACTGTGATACAGAACAAATATGCGCAGGTCTACAAGAAACAACATTACGGGCTGGTGGGAAAACACTCAGCTGTTAAGGTTTGCCACTGGACCAAAAGCGAAATGACCGGTGGAGCATCCTGCTATAAGGGGACATTTTATGGAATAAATTCACATCAATGCATACAGATGACCCCGGCACTGAATTCCTGTACAGAAAACTGCTCTTTCTGCTGGAGATTCAACGGGTTTGACAGCATGCATATTGGTGATGAAGATGATCCGGAATTTATTCTGGATGAAAGCATAAAGGCCCACCTGAAGCTTATCTCTGGATTCAAAGGGAATCCAAAAGTGAGCGATGAGAAATGGAAAGAGGCATCCAACCCGAAACACATCGCTATTTCCCTGACAGGCGAACCCACTCTTTACACTAGGCTTGGAGAGTTCATAGCTCTTGCACACAAAAGAGGGATGTCGACTTTTCTTGTAACCAACGGAACACTTCCAATGGTGCTGGAAAAGCTTGATCCTCTTCCGACACAGCTTTATGTGACTACAGCAGGCCCTGATAAGAAGACGTTTAATGAACTTCTAAACCCTGCAATGGGAAACGCCTGGGAAAATTTTCAGCGAACTCTTGAATTGATGCCATCCCTGGATACAAGAAAAGTAATCAGGCACACGCTTGTTAAGGATTTCAACATGCCGTTTATAGATGAATATGCAAAAATGGACAGCATAGCACAGGCAGATTTCATTGAATCAAAGGGATATGTCCATGTCGGGCAGTCAATAGCAAGGCTATCAATAGACAATATGCCTTCCCATAACGACATAATGGATTTTACCATAAAACTTGGTGAAAAGATAGGATACGAAGTTACAGCTGAGAGAATGGAGAGCAGGGTATCGCTTCTTGCAAAAGATCCATCGAAGTCTAAAATAAATTTTGAAAGCATTTAAACACATGCTTATTTTTAATCCATAAAACAATACACTCCCAATGTTAGATTATACCTTTACAGAAGAACAGGAACTATTGAGGATCACGGTCAGGGAGTTCTGCAACAGGGAAATAAAACCAAGAATAAAGGATATGATTAAGGCCAGAAAGATACCACCTGAAATAATCAAGGGAATGGCAGATCTTGGCATTTTGGGGATGACCATCCCGGAGGAATACGGAGGACCCGGTTATGACGCAGTCACCGTTGGGATAGTTGCGGAAGAAATTGGAAGAGCGGATCCAACTGTTTCCATACCAGTGTTTTTCCTTGTAGACAATGCATGGTCATACCTGATTTCAAAATATGGGAGTGAAAAGCTAAAAGCTGAATATTTGCCGGATGTTGCAAAGGGCAAAAAAATCATAGGCATCGCATCTACTGAGCCTAATTTCGGTTCGGATGTTGCATCCATGGCCACTGTTGCAAAAAAAAGTGGCAATAACTTTGTTGTAAACGGAGAAAAGAGCTATATAAGCCTTGTAAGAGACATAAAGGAAATAGGAGGAGGATATGTCACAGTGGCAAAAACAGATCCGGAAAAGCCGGGCACTTCCGGAACATCTTTGATATTTCTTCCTTACTCCGAAAAGAATTTCGACATAACTTACTTGGAAGAAATGGGAAGAGAAGGATCAAGCTGGGGAGCTTTCAGAATAAACGATTACGAAGTTCCTGGACATTATGTCATTGGGAAGGAAAATGAAGGTTTCAAGATTATCCACGAAGGTTTTGAATTTGCCAGGGCCCTGATTTCAGTCATAAGTGCGGGAACTGCACTCGAGTCCATAAACAGGGGAATTGAGTATATGAAACAGAGAGTTGCCTTTGGAAAATCTTTATCTAAATTTCAGGGGTTGCAGTTCCAGGTTGCAGATAACGTTGCAAAAATGGAAACTGCCCTGGATATGGGATATAGGGCACTGTGGGTATACGACCAGGAGCAGAAGTACCATAAATTCACGAGATTTCAGGTCAGCAAGGAGATAGCAAAAGCAAAACTCCTTTCCACTACATGGGGATTTGATGCGGTGAATGATGCCCTCCAGTGGCAGGGAGCATTTGGTTATTCAAAAGACTGCCCGGAAGAATATTCACTCAGGGGAATCAGATCGTTCCAACTTGCAGAAGGGTCAAGGGAAATAATGAAACAGATTATTGCAAGAGAATCGATAGGAAAAGAGTATATTTGAACTAAAAACACTAACAATTCCTATTTATTGAATGATCCTTTCTCTAGCGATGTGAGGAAAAATGGCGGTTATTTGCTGATTTGTTTTCTAATGTCATATTATTTGCATTCCCTCCTTCCATAATTCTGGCCATGGAACCATACTTAAATGCGATCCTACTCTGATTGACCGGGTAGTCACACTCTTTCAGTGCTTCTTGCCCTGTCCTTTTTAATATGTTTCTTGAACTCTTCCAGGTCGGTTGCGCCTGACTTGAGGGCACCCGCATATTTAGAAAAATTACTCTTGCGTTTGGATGGCTCAACTAATTTAAGCACCACGTCGGAGAACGACATATCCTTTCCTTTCTCTCTAAGAAGTGCTTCGTATGCAGCATCCGATAAAGTGATAGATTTTGCCATTGTGGCTATACAGAGTATAAGTATATGTCACTTATGCTCAGAATAGTGTTTTTCCAAAAAACATTAATGCCACCCTCTCCTTTCAATACTATTCACGTTAAATGCATCCAGATGAGATATTAAGCAAAATGATGTGACAGTGAATTTTTTACTGCTAACCACCGTTAAATCCTCTGTTAAATCATTTGTTTTTCATATGAATCCGTGTTAATGCCGTCCAATTTCACTCATTGCCTTGCAAATGGTTTTTTTGGGATATTTCGATGATATTTACAAATCCTTTCTTGGGATAATGTTCCTTAAAATTGTTTTAATCTGATCCCAGGTTATCTCCTGTAACCACAGGCTCATGATGAGGTAAATGAGCAATCCTGCAAGTATGGTTGGGAACAGGATGATGGATGAGTATGGCTTGATATAAAAATATGAAATGAAAAGAAATACTCCACTTGGAAATGCTATCAATATGTGCCTGAGTGCGGTTGACGTGGTTCTTGTGCCATTTATTTTCCTGAAATATTCTTTGTAGAGGATGTATATCACGAAGTTGGCTACAGTGAAACTTATTGTTGCGCCTTCAACACCTAATGCACCAAGCCTGATCCCAAGAATACTTTTTGGAATCAACAATACATTCAGGGCTATATTCAGCAACATTCCATTTAAGGAAATCCACCCAACAATATTCTGATGCCCCTTGGATATAATCGAGTATGTAAAAGGAAACGTCAAAACACCTAGATATCCTCCAATAGAAATGATGCTCAATGAGAGAGAATACATCAAGTATCTCCCGTTATAGATATTGAGGATGAATGGAGACAGGAAGAAAGTAGTCATTGCAAGAGGGGCGGCGAGGAGAGAGAGAATTCTTTCATACTCCATTATTTTGGTATCCTGAATTTCTTTGGTATCTTTTAGGTTGTTCATCAACATTGGCAATAAAAATATCGAAACAGGGCCTGTAAGTATGCCAAGAATTGATATAAGCTTCTGATCCGTGTATAATGCCCCTGTTGCCACTGCACCCCAATAAAATTGTACTATGATCTTGTCTATATTTCCATTTACTATGCCTATGCTTGAGGCAAATGCAAGTGGCATTGCAAATTTGACATATTTCTTGATAGTGGCAAAATGTGGTTTCCTGAAATTCCATGGCCTTCCAAGCATCCATAACATAACGATGTATATCGCATAAGATATACTGTATAAAAGGGCCAGAATCACTGTGATATTCGCGCCTATAGTACCTTCCTTGTTTAGAAAATATAGAACCCCTATAAAGATAAAAATAGAGTTCCTGAAAATTGATTCAACAAGCCTTGGAACAGCAATGTTGTAGGACTGCATTGTGGCCTTGAAATACCCATTGAAAACCGGCATTAGGCTCAATATGCTATAGTATGGTATTATTGCAATAATGGTCCAGAATTCTATGGGGTTCTGGAATCCTCTCTTCAGGATATATATCCAGAAAAAGAGTGAACCAAGAATTAGGGCAGCATAAATTAGTGTTAAGGCTAGTTTTATTGCAAGGTAAGCCCCCATTTCTTCGCTCTTGTCTCCCTCACCTGATATGAATTTTATATACGTTGTATTGAACCCGAGATCAGATATGAGTGAAAACAGTGCTCCAAATGCAAGTGCATAGCTCAAATATCCCCAGAATGTGGTTCCCACATAACGGGTAATGAAAAAAAGTGCAATGTACCCCATTATAGATGATATAAATGTTTGAAAAAATATAGCTGGGGATTTATTAGAAATCAATTTAGAGTGTATTAAAAGGTTATATTAATAGTTTAAAGATTAATCTTCTCCGCCCATTCCACCGGGTGCTCCGCCGGGTGGTGAAGCTCCGCCGGATCCTTTTGTTGCGATAACATCGTCGATTCTGAGGATCATTACTGCGGCTTCTGTTGCTGCATCAATTGCCTGTCGGCCAACTCTGACCGGCTCAATTATGCCTGCCTTTGTCATATCTTCAATTTCTCCTGTATAGAGATTAAGACCGTAGGATGTTTTTCCCTTTGCGTGGACTGTTCTGAGGTTTATGAGTATATCTATGGCATTAATGCCTGCATTCTCTGCAAGCGCCCTTGGTATCTCTTCCATTGCGTTTGCAAATTTCTCTATTGCTAATTGCTGCCTTCCTCCGACCTGGGTGGCATAATCCCTCATCTTTACTGCAATATCAACTGCTGAAGCTCCTCCTCCCGCTACAAATTTGCCATCTTCAATTACAGCAGCAACTACGTGGATAGCGTCTATCATTGATCTTTCTATTTCGTCAACAACATGTTCAGTGCCGCCCCTTATTAGCAAACTTACTGCTTTTGGGTTCTTGCAGCCTGTAACGAAAGTCATGTAATCGTCACCAATCTTGACCTGTTCAACAGACTCTGCAAATCCAAGATCTGATTCTGAAAGTTCATCTACAGAAGAAGCTATTGAAGCGCCTGTAGCCTTTGATAGTTTCTCTATGTCACTCTTTTTAACTCTTCTCACTGCATATATGCCTTCTTTGGAGAGGTAATGCTGTGCAAGATCATCTATTCCCTTCTGCGTGATGAGAACATTTGCCCCTGTTTCCTTAACTTTCTTTACCATATCTTTGAGCATTTGTTCTTCCTGTGACAGGAATTTCTGTATCATGGTTGGATCGTCGATTTTCAGATTTGTATCAAATTCAGGTTTCTTAATCTCAAGGGCTGCATCCATAACTGCAACTTTTGCGTTCTTTATCTGGTCAGGCATGCCAGGATGGACTTTCTCCTTATCGACTATGATGCCGTAGATAAGTTCTGAATCATCTATGTCTCCGCCCTGTTTCTTAACTATCTGGACATTGTCCATATCCACCTTGTACCCATCTTCAGTCTTCTCGGCTACTGCCTTTATGGTTTCATAAGATATGTCCGCAAGCTTGACCTTGCTTCCTGTTGCTGACTTGCTGCTTAGGGATGTTTCAGCCATTTTAACAATTTTGGCTTTGTCTTCGATTTTAACAACGGTGCTTACAGAATCAAGAATTTCTTTAGCCTTCTGTGCAGCCATCCTGTAACCATCAGCTATGACTGTTGGATGGACGTTCTGGTTTATTAATGACTCAGCTTCCTGAAGCAATGCGCCAGCGATGACAACTGCTGTTGTTGTTCCATCTCCAACCATTGAATCCTGGGTCTTTGATACTTCAACCATCATTTTTGCTGCCGGATGGTCTACATCCATTTCTTTCAAAATTGTGACACCATCATTTGTTATAACAATATCCCCAAGCGAATCTACAAGCATCTTGTCCATTCCTCTTGGCCCGAGACTTGTTCTAACTGCCGCAGCAATAGCCTTTGCAGCATCAATGTTTGCCTTCATTGCTTCTTTTCCTGTTTCTCTCTTGGAACCTTCTTTTAATATGAATATTGGTTGTCCTCCCATCATTGTAATCACATAGTAAAAATAAACTTCTATATAAACATTTTTAGATTTATACCCTGATCTTCTGCAATATCCTTTGATGCCTGAAGAAGGTTATGTTGTCTCTCAGCCTGCCACCTCCCTTGCGGGCGGTTTCCGGCTTCCCACTTTCTTTGGATTGGCCAATGCATTATATATTTTCCAATGCAAGCTTGCAATCAGAAAAGATATTTTATCTGGAAGGGATAGCTGGCACATGCCACCGGGAAATGAAACCGCAGTGAGTATTATTCTTTGCCAGGATCATCTGCTTCTATTGAAGCGCAAAGAAAGGAGCAATGATCCCTGGTCCGGGGATATGTGCTTTCCTGGAGGATTTGTCAAAGATGGGGAAACCCCACTGATGGCATCCATAAGGGAACTTAAGGAAGAGACCGGAATAGACCGGGATTCTATCACTTTCAAATTTGAGCACAAAATTTTCCACCCGGTAAGATCATCATCCATAAATGTCCACACCTTCGTTTTTCAATGCAGTGAAATGATTCCGGTTGAGCCGGATTCCGAAATAGAAAGGGGCGGATGGTACAGGATTGGAACAGAAATAAACGAATGTGATGATAGAAAAGGTGATTTTATCCGGTGGAATGGTGATATCGTCTGGGGCCTGACTTACAGGATATATGATAGTTTGCGGAATGCATTCAAGGAACTTGAAGAGCGCCATTAACAAAGAATGAATGTATTTTACACGCTAAAAAAGCTACTGATCTTCATTGACTATTGATGTTCCGCTGCCTGTTGGCCTTACCCTAACCACAAATTCTGACAAATCCATAAGTGATTGTTGCATTTTCCATATTTTTTCCTTTTCCCCAATGGCAAGCACAAACCCCTGGTTTCCTCCTCCTAACAAACGTGCACAATCCGCACCATTGTCCAGTGCTGTACTTATAATATTATCCACTTTAGTGCTGCTTACCCTGTTGCTTAATGTCTTCTTGACATCCCATCCCCTATTTATCAGATCTGTAAATTGATGATAATCCTCTTTTTCCACAGATCTTGCGAGTTCCTCTGTAAGGTTGCTTATATTTTTCAGTTTTTCTATAGTCCCTGAATCATTTTGGGAAGACATTTCCACCTGATTTTTAAGCACTTCAGAGCTTTCACGTGTTCCCCCTGTGTAACATATCAGCATGCCCTCCCCGACTTTTTCAAGGAGCCTGTTCTCTTTATACTTGTTCACTTTAACATCAGTGCCGTTGGATTCCATATACTTGAAGCCTCCAACTGATATTGCATAAGGATCCTGGATTCCAAGAGTTATTCCAAAGCAATTCCTCTCTTTTTCATATGAAATCTTTGCCAGTTGCATTGGATCTGCATACTCCCCCCTGATCTCCAGAATGATTCTCATGAGGGCAGTTACCATTGCACTGGAGGATGCAAGCCCGGATCCTGGCGGAACTTCACCATTTATATATATCCTTCCGCTCCTGATCCCATAATCTGAGAGAAGGTCCAGAATCTTATTCTGGAAACTTTTGCCGTGTTCGTCCCCCATTATTACTGTTTTCAAAAAATCTCTTGATGAAACTTCCAATGGATAATTATCCTGCGTGTAGGTAACCTTGACGCCGTGGTCTATTGTTGTATTGAATACCCTGCTTCCGTGCTTTTCCAGGAATGGGGAAATATCCGTGCCTCCACCGAGGAAACTCACCCTGAGAGGACTGTATGAAACTAATCTCTTCACTGCATGAAATTCCTTTCTGATATATTGAAATGATCTATGGAAGAAATTATTAACCAAATTAGCAATGCTGAAATTGAATGGGGATATTGAACGAAGAACTCAGGCCAAAAACCTTTGACCAGGTTTTTCTTTTAAAGGAAGACAGGCAGAAAATTGAAGCTTGGGCCGATTCGTGGAGCAGTGGAACACCCGAAAAAAGAGGATTGATCCTTTCAGGCCCCCCTGGAATGGGAAAGACATCGATCGCATATGCACTTTCCAGAAGTAAAGGCTGGGACATTATAGAGATAAATGGATCAGAAGGAAGAACAGAAGATTTCATAAAAAGAACCATTGGCATGTTTTCACTTTATGGGGACCTTACCTGGGATGATGTGGAAAAGAAAAAGAAAGCCGGCCTGATAGATGAAGCCGATAATATTTATGAAAGGAGCACAAAGGGAGGAACTGGAGAAAGTGGCGGTTACAGGGCTATTGCGGATATTTTGAAAAATACGAACATCCCAATAATTATTACGATGAATGACTTTGCCAACTTTAAATATAGAAAAGGATCAAATGCCGCCGCCATCATTAACCTGTGCGTAACGGTTGAGATAAAGAAGATATTCTCAAGGAAGGGAGGTTCAGAGTACAGGAACATTGTGACCACACTGGCATCTGAAATTCAGGAGTTCAGTTCAAAATTGGGGCTGAAACCCCAGAAAAACATCATAGAAAAGATAATTGAAGGAAACCTGCCGGATATCAGGGCATCAATAAATGATGCGGAAGCATACGTTTTCTCACAATCAGAGAATCTCATCGGTTCTGGAAACAGGGATGAACAATCCATAATATGGGATACTCTTTCCGGCATATTCCACAGGGATGATTATCTAAACAACGTGAACCTTATTGATAGTTCAGATTCTGATTCAGGGCAGATACTTCTGTGGATATCACAAAATATATTTTCCCAGTCAAAAACCCTCGAAAGTGCCCTTGAATCTTTCGAGTACGTTTCCGTTATTGATCAGATTGAAAGATTTGCATACAGGCACAATTATTACCGTATGCTGCTCTATGCGAAGGACCTGGAAGCACTTTTTGCAACAAGATTTAAGGGGAAAACTGGAGTTTTTATTCCGTTTAAATTTTCCAATTATCTGAGCCAGATGAGCAAGACGAAAAAAAGCAGGGGAACAAGGAATAAGGTTGCGAGAGATCTTTCTGCCATTTTGCACATCTCAAAGGAACAGGCTTATGAGATGAGAGGTGTCCTCAGAGTTATGGCGAAATTGAGGAAGAGTTTCCCGGACGAACTGGTACGTTATATCAATGCTGAGATTGGCAAGCATAACTCAATGTTCGTTACCGGAAATGAATACAAGGAGATGGATGCACTCGACTTAAATGACCTGGAGATGTTCATTGACTGATGGCAGTATGCTTTTTTTGCATTTCCTGATTGTTCCGCTGACCGTGATTATTTTTACGCCCTTGATCCTGTTGCTTATGTAACTGCAGACCTGATCCTTCAGAAATTGATCTGTTTTTATTATGATGAATGACCTGTTCCTGAATTTTTCCCTGGTGTTGAAGATTCTCCTGCATTCCATTGACAGGTAGTCCGCTGATTTCATCTCTGAAAATTCAACAAGAATGTACCTCTTTCTGTAGGGAGACCCTTTCACACTTCCACATATCCAGATATTTAAAAATTCTTTTGCTTCTTTTTACGTTTTCCTTCTTGTTGCAGTATTCACTTTGGTTGTTCTGCAATCGATCCAAGACAAGAAACCTTATACATACAAATACCATAAAATTATTAATTATAGCTTCATATCCCCTTACATTATTCAAAGGTGGAGAGAAATGACTAATCATTCAAATCTATACGGCAAAATTGCAGAAACATGGAAAAATCCAAAGAAGTCTGAGATCCTCTTATTTCAAAGGGAAAGGATGATAGACTGGAGAAAAGGAAATTCCATAGAAAGGCTGGAGCATCCTACCAGGTTAGATAGGGCAAGGTCGCTGGGATATAAAGCAAAAGTAGGCTACGTAGTTGTAAGATCAAGAGTAAGGAGAGGTGGTGCCAACAGACCAAAGATAATGGGCGGCAGAAGGCCCAGAAGGCTGGCTTACAGCAAACTTACAAGAAAAAAGAGCATTCAGTGGATCGCTGAAGAGAGAGCTGCTGACAAATATCCGAACACGGAAGTTCTGAATTCATATTATGTAGGGGAAGATGGTTTCTACAAGTATTATGAAATTATTCTGGTAGATAAGAGCCAGCCAACTATTTACAAGGACAAAAGGATTTCCTGGATAGCCGAGCCCCAGAATAAGGGCAGAGTATACAGGGGGCTGACCTCTGCGGGATACAAAGGAAGGGGATTGAGGTCCGGAAGGCAGGGATCAGCAAAGAGCAGGCCTTCAATACGGGCAAATGACAGGTTGAGAAGATAGTTAATTTACTGTAAATTTATTAATTTTCAGTGATGATCTTCAAGAACTGCTTTCTCTTAATATCTTTTGTTTGATCTTTTCCTAAATCATTTAAATTGAAACGAAACTCAACATATGCCGGGGTGGCCCAGTGGTACGGCGCCAGACTTGAGATCTGGTTCCCTTTGTGGATCGGGAGTTCGAATCTCTCTCCCGGCGCTTAAACTTTTAATTGCAGCAGAAGCATCTTTTTGAAAGATGCTGAAGATTGTGGGAGAGTATTGAAGGGCAATAAACGAGATTCTTTTTCTCGGGAAAAACCACAAATCGTGTTTATTTTCAGGATTAATGCAAAAGTATTGTTAAGATTCAGATGTGAAAGATAATAAAAATAATGGGCTCTAAAATCAATACCATTACCATACCTACATTGATCCAAAACTGTCTGTCCTTTTTCTTTTCCTTTGCGTACTCTTTGTTATTTTCAATGTATTTATCTAACTTTTTTTCAAGATTGGTTATCCACTGACCTATTACCGTAAAAGCACGCTTTGCTTCAGGATCCTTTACTTCAACCCCACTCAGAATGAACAATTCCGACGATATGTCAGTAGTCATTCCTGATCTTCCAAAACCGCTTTTCCTTTAATTTTTAGTGTAGGCTTGTCAACTCTTATATCAAAGATGACATGGCCATTTTTATCGGTTTTTCCTGACCCCAGAATCTTATCATCATCAGCATCCAAAATATTGACCAATACGTCCCCAACCGGTTCATGATCATAAGATACTTCAGCAGTAACCGGAATTGATCCACCAATTATAGTTCCAGCAGTAGTAGAACTTAAAGAAATTGTATAATTCTTTTTGGGTTTTTGATTAAGTGATATAGCCCCTGATTCCATTGTTTTCAATCAGTATAGTGTTGTTACGGGATAATAACCTTTCTTTCTGAAATAGTTGGATAGGCATTTTAAAGTCGGGTAAGTCTTTATGACCTAAAGATTACTTTAAGATTGTCTTTGCATAGTACGATTATGCATATATAATTCTAACCTGGACATGTTCCCATTGTTTAACTATTTTCGGAACTTTTTTCATGGCCTTTGAAGTTTTTGCAATGCCAGTCAAAGCATACTCTTGATCTCAAAAATAACTCGTGCCTCCCCCTATGTTTCAAACATAATGCTCATGAGATATATGTCAAGATATCTGAAATCGTGTAAGGTATCCAGAAGGTTTTGATTCTATCAGGATTCAGATCAACATTTTCCTGTGCAGCACTGTGTTTCTATCAATCATTTATAATTTGTTTAATGCATTGAAACCCTTAATGGTTTTAGATAGTTCTTCAGGATTGTATTCTCTTGCACTTCTGATCCATTCCCGAGCAATTTGAAGGAGATAAGAAGGCCATATCGTCTATTATGATCACTGGTTCTGGAAGCTATTTGATCGTTAATTTTCAGGAATTCCGTGAACGATTCCGCATTCGTTTTACCTTTTGAAAAAACCTGGTTGATGTGTGTAATATTGGCCCTAACTGTCGGCTTGGAGACGAATATTTTTCATTCAACGTTTGTATAGTAGCAATCTTCACCTTATATGTGGGTATGAGATTCCATGTTTTGAATGCCTTGTATACCATTATCTTCCGGCGCTTTTTAAACAATAGCAGATGTGGATTTTATCAACTTCCGTAAGCGGAGAATGGAGAGTTTCGCATATTTCTCCAATTCCATGATTTTAACGTGCTTCATTTTTTTTCAATGGTTTCCGATTTGGCTGCTTCCCTGGATTGAGTAAATGTATGAAGTTTGTTATGGGTGTTTCCATGAATAGTAGTGTCATTATGAGTATAGATACAATAACCAACCCAAGCCCAATTGCTTCAATATACCATGATAATGTCATGGTGTAGACAAGAACGCCTAGCCCGCCAATTGTTATGCCTGCACCGGCAAATAAGGCTACAGTCTTCTTCATCACATCGTGCTCCTTGATGAAGTGAATAAAAACGAGAATTATGCCCGCGAGGAGAGGCATTAGGAAAAAGGCGAATAGTAAATGCCCATCCGTAAAAGCCATATCGAATTGGTAACCAGATCCCCCGTTTGGCGGTACGCCAGAAGAGCCAAACCCATAGTACGTTTCGTTGAATTCAATAGAATATCCTACCACTGTCATCACGGCCATTGTTGCTATCCAGGTGTACATTTCTGAAGCTTGCAAGAGTTTATCAGATCTTCTTGAAGAAAGTGTGTAATAAAGGCCGATTATAGTTACAAGGGCACCAATTCCAACAATGCCTGTCTGGCTATCGTCCAGTGCAAGGCCGTTCATTCCATAGGCCCCCGAAATGAATATCGCCGGAATGGTGTAGGTTCCAAAGGAGGATATGAAATAGAGATAGCTCATTGAAATAATACCGAACACTGCGATCAGAAGCCCAATGTTCACTATATTTCTTTTCACCATGGGCAATTTCTCATAACCAAAGCAAATGGTTGCAAGGGCAACTATTCCTCCCATCAGGGCAGGCAACATCTGGTGTGAGTGCGAAGTGAGAATATTTCCTAAAAACGTGTTAAGACCTCCCCATGCCGCCACATCATTATTGAACCATGAAAGCGATGAATAGCCAAACAGTGAACCATACTCATATATCATTCCCATTATTGATGCAATCCCAATGGATACTGTTCCGACCAGAACAACAAGATATGCTCCCCAGATCTTCCTGAATCTGTCTTTTTCCCTGAATGGAAACATGATGAGAGATACAAAAAACAATATTGCAAGAACGAGCATCCAGACATCTCTCAGAGCCTGTATCACATAGTCGAGGTTCTGGGTGTTGGCAGGATAGAAAAATATGAGCCCCAGCAATGTGAGGAAAAGAACAGGGTAAGTGCTCAAATTTACCGCCTTCCTTTCAATGGGATACAGGTTAAGGAGTTCCGAGGTGTAAATCAGAAGGAGGAAAACAAAAGGCACCATCACCGTGTGAAAAAAATTCACCATATCGAGGCTGAAATCACCAAGGCTGAACCAGTTTACACCTGGCAGCAGTGGCCCTATGAGCAGAAAGAATGTTATAAAAACAAGCGTTGACATAGCATTGTGCTTGGGATTTGATAAAAATTTCTTGACGTTGGTCATGTTGTCAAATAATATTTTCATATTAATTGATATTTTTCTCAATATTAAACACAGTGCATTAAATGTTAGGCATTATTTTTATATTACGTGATTTCCCCGGAAAGAAGCGAAGAAATCACATCCCATCCTTTTGAAAATATTTCTTTGAAAGAATACCAGAAAATTGATGGGTGGAATGAATATTCGTACGATAAAGTGAAATTTTCCTCAACTTATTTAATACCTATTATACTTTATTACTTCCAAATTTATACCTAAATTGTGAAAGCGGCTGGAAGGATTATGATCTACCTGAAATACACCAAGCCAAAAGTGTGGATACTTCTGGTGTTTATTGGTGGAATAGGTGCAGTTATTGCGGCAGGATCGAATCTTCTCCTTCAGTTGCCGTTGATCCTTCTTGCCATCTTGACACTGGTAGCAGGAACAGCAGGATCTGAAGCTATTACAAATTACATAGACAGGGACATTGATTCCAGAATGAAGAGAACTGCGGGCAGGCCACTGGTCACAGGAAAGGTAACAAAAAAGGAGGCTTTAATTCTTGGGTTTGCCTTAATAACTTTGGCTATTGCCCCTCTTGTGTTTTTCGAACGGTATTATGCTGCGTGTTTCATGATTGCAGGAATCCTTGATAATGTCGTGGTATATAGCTTTCTCCTGAAACGAAAAACTCCATGGAGCATAATATTCGGAGGGTTCTCAGGAGGGTTTCCCGTAGTGATCGGGTGGTATACAGTTACTAATGCTTTTTCAATAACGCCATGGGCTCTTTTCTTCCTTGTTGTTATCTGGATTCCAATTCATATATGGAGCATTGCATTCCTCTACAAGGAAGATTATTCAAATGCCGGGGTTCCCATGCTGCCTGTTGTTTATTCTGAAGAAACGTCAGCCCGTGCAATAGCCTTTTCAGCCTTTTTCCTTTCAGTATTCTCAATATTGCTGTGCTTCATAGAAAGACACCCTGTTGTATACCTGTTCTCCGCTATTATATTAGCTTCCCCCCTTATCTATTTCTCATACAGGTTCATGAAAATTCCTGACAAAAAAGCATCCCTTGCCCTTTTTAAATATTCAAACATGTTTCTTGCAATGTTATTTGCGATCTTTGCAATTATGGCGTTTTTTTGAGACGGATGCTTCAAAGATCTTTATCTTTCACTTTCCAGTTGAAATTCATACAGTTACGCACCATTTGTCAGGCATTTTTCAGCCGGCAGTGGGCTTTTCAGGAATTGCCACCTAAATTTGACATAGTATCTAAAAAGAAATTATATATACAAAAAGACTACTGACGTTATGCATCATCAGTATAAGGCAGCATTTAGTGCTGTCTTCATTGTACTTGTCATGTTGTTCTCTGGAATTGCGGCTCTTGACCACGGAATTGTTTCCCCAAAGCTTGATCACAGTTCAATTCAGACAGTGAACGGAAGCGCTTTCAACTTGCCTGCAGATATGAAGCGAATGGCTCCGGTTAAAGTTTCGCCAAACTCAGTTCAAAATAACTCAGGGTCGGCCTATTCCGGAAAAGTCAGTGTGATGGTAACTTTTTCTTTTCATAACAAGGCAAAACTGGCTGATCTTCTGTCAAATATTTCATCCCCCAATAGCCCGGGATATCACAAATATCTAACGAGGGCACAGTTTGCTTCTGAGTTTTCCATCTCGCCAACTGCTTATTCCCAGGCGGTTGACTACTTTTCCTCTTTTCCCGGGCTCAATATCAAAACGTACGCGGACAGGGTTTCAATAGGGGTAAGCGGCCCTGCCAACCAGATAAGCAGGGCATTCAACACCAGCTTAATCACAGATTCTTCAGATCCATCTGCTTATTTCGCATCGTCGGCACCAGAACTGCCAATGTATATTGCTTCCTCTGTATCAGGAGTAACAGGCTTGTCCAATGCAAAAATGGCTACTTCCAGCAATCTATATCATTCTGCACCCATTGCTTCTGCACCAACCATTCAACAAAAGGTTAATGGTGGATATCCTGCACCTTTAAACAGTAATGGGGTACAGTATCTTTATGGCTCTGACCTTCAGGCAGCGTATAATGAACAAACTCTTCTCAACATGACATATCCTACCCACGAAGTCATTGCCACAATATTATGGGCAGGGACCAACAGTTCCGGAAAACCAGTAGGTCCGTTTGTTCCTTCTGATATCTATTCTTACTATAATGCTACCCTCCCCTCATATGAACCCCACTCAAAGGTCTACGGTGTTCCCCTGAATGGGGCAGTTAAGCCAGGCCCCTCAGCAAGTTATGACACAACTGGTGCTAACCAGGAGAATACCCTGGATCTGGAGATGGCAGGCAGCACTGCACCGGGATCAAGCATATATAATGTGTACGGGCCAAATAGCACATATGAGAGCATTGACAGCGCTTTTGCCTTTATCCTGAGTCCAAACTCCACTTATTCTGCATTGAACAATGTATCTGTAATTTCTAATTCATGGGGAAGTTCAGAATTTAATTGCACCGCATGGTACCAGCATCTCCAGGAAGCCCAGGCAAGGGGAATATCCGTTCTTGCAAGCAGTGGGGATTCTGGCGACAATAGTTTAAGTTCAAAATACACAGGGAGCCAGGTTGAGTTTCCCTCAGCAATGGCATACAATAATTTTGGAGTTACTGCTGTTGGTGGAACCACATTGGCATTAAGGCAAAATTTGCACATCCTCAATCAAACTGCCTGGTATATCTCTTCCAGTGATACCGCAGACCATGGCCCGGCAGGTAGCACGGGAGGAATCAGTACAGTTTTCAAGGAACCAAATTTCCAGCTTAACTCAGAAGCAAATAAAGTCCTTGCCGGGCGTGGCAGGGGAATACCGGATATTTCCGCGATAGCCAATAATACAATTGTTACCATAACAATTAATGGCACTCAGTATAATTCAGCTGCTTTCTGGGGGACAAGCATTGCTTCACCTGTTGAGGCAGGAATAGTTGCAGAAATAGATGCGGTATTGAATCATTATAACAAGGCGAACCTTGGCTATCTTAACCCAATGTTATACAGTCTCGCCAACAAAGAGATTTCAACGCCACAGACTTCAGCAACCACTGGGTATATCGCCACTGGAAGCTATAACTCGTCTTTGCCAACTCTTCCATTTTATAATGTTGTGCACGGAAGGAATCACGTTTATAATGCATCGTTTGGATATAATCTCGTCACAGGATGGGGATCAATAGATGCCTACAACCTGACGATGTATCTACTTTATATCAATCAGACAAAATCTGCTAACAAACTCAAAGGGGTGGATGATTCACTTGCCCTCAATGGCCTCAATGTTACATCTTATTGCTATAACTCCACAACTAAATCCTACACGACGGTAAATACGTATTTTAATGCATCCATTCAACAGAATTTATTCCTGGCAAATCAGTTCGGAGCTCCAATATACTGGATACAGAATGTGATATATATAAATGGATCGCAGAAAACAGGCTGGACGGTTAATTACACCGGTTGGGTTGTCTATCCCTTTTACGGGCTTTACCCGTTGGAGGCATTGTATGAATATAATTATCCAGCGGGAAAAATTATCCACATGCCTCACACATTCAATGTTAGCACGTGGATCAGCAACTATTCTGCATTGATGCACCAAACCATCAATTTCAAGGTCAACTCCCACATCATTTCTATGCCAGTTCCTGGGGCCGCATACATTATGGATTCCTATAACTATTCTTATGAGTTGCAGGGAAAGAAGTATTATAACGGGCCATATCCGGATAATCCATACCCGGGTGGCCTTAACCCTCAATTTGGCCTTGTAGGTGGGCCTTCCGATGGAAAGGGCAGGTTCAAATCCCCAACGGGTGGGCATTTATCTGCATTTATTGAACCAATGGATATGAACTCTTACCTGGCAGCCAGGACTCAACCCTACAATTTGAGTGTGGATGAGACAGGAGAATCAGCCAGCAATTTGAATTTTGTAAACTCAAATGGAAACAATTGGAATCTATCCATAAAGAATGGCAGCTCTTTACAGGGCATATTGGACTATGCTGCTCAACAATATTCTGCAAACTTTACAGAAACTGGACTTCCATCAGGAACCATATGGTATGTGAATCTCAGCAATGGAATGGACTCTGGAGCTATCAAGGGAACGTCCTATGCTTTCAACCTCCCAAATGGGACATATTCTTACTCAATAGCAACAAATGACAAGTTCTACCAACCATCATCAGGCTCAATTTCGGTGAGAGGAAATTCAATTTCCAAAGTTGTAAAATTCTCCGAAGCCAAGTATACGGTAACTTTCAAAGAAACCGGCCTTCCATCGGGAACAGCATGGTATATTAATATGAAGAACGGAACGAACGGGGCATCGGCACCTTCAGCGATCACATTTTTCTTATCTGATGGAACATATTCATTCACTGTGGATAATGTATCAGGATATTCTATCTCGGTACCGTCCGGATCAATATCCGTTAACGGACACAATGTTTCGAAAACAATCACGTTTTCGCCAAGCAATAAATCAACCCCGTCAACCGGCAATCCCAAAACAGAGCAATATGTAATAGCCACATCAATTTTGTTGATAATAATTATTGCTTTGGCACTAATAATGATCACGCGGAGGAAATAATCACCACCATTCAATCATCTTTCCAGTAATTCTAAAAGCAGGAGACATTTCTGGCATCCGGAAAACACAGCGAATATAGCTTCAGGCCTATGAGAAAGAGCTCTTGAGCTTTATTATTCCTGGTTGATTATTTCCGATCTTAGCGAAACTTAATTAATATTGCAAAATTCTGATAGCATGTCCGAAAATCTGCCAAGAAGCGAGAAAGACAAGATGATTTCTGGAGAGTTATACCTTTCAAACGATCGGGAACTAGTGAGCGAAAGATTGAAAACAAGGCGATTTTTGAATGCATTTAATAATATTCCCCCGGGTGAAAATACAAGAAAGGAAGAGGCAATTAATGCTCTATTTAAGAAGGCCGGCAAAAGCCCTTATATCGAACCAACCTTTTATTGCGATTATGGATACAACATAGAGGTTGGCGATTACTTTTATGCAAATTACAATTGCATCATTCTGGACACCTGCAAGGTGGCAATCGGCAGGAATGTTTTACTTGGCCCGTCTGTGCACATATACACAGCAACACACCCATTAAATAGCACAATGAGAAGAAACGGGCTGGAACTTGGCAGACCTGTAGCTATAGGCGATGATGTGTGGATAGGGGGAGGGGCAATCATAAACCCGGGCGTTGCTATTGGTGATAGGTCAATAATTGCATCGGGTTCTGTGGTTACATCAAATGTTCCTGATGACGTAATTTTTGGAGGAAACCCTGCTTCATTCATAAAAAATACCCATTGATGGTGGTTGTTTTCTTCTGCGTTCAATGCTTGTTAAATAGATTTTCAAGGATCTATATAAAGAAAGAATCTGTCAGAAGATGAGGTAAAATCTTTATAATATGATATAACATTCGTCTACGTGGGAAAATTAACTTCGTATCTATTGGGGCTCGGAATAATACTGTTTATTTCTTACTATTATTTAGTCGCCTATTATAATCCACTTATTCAGTGGTTAGGCCCAATGCTTGGAGCGCCATTAATAGTCCTTTTTGGGCTCTTATTATTTCTTCTGGGAAATCCCCTGAAAGATACGTTTATAATTCCTTTTTTTATCATAACAGGGGTTCTTATTGGCCTCGGTTCCAGGAAGGGGACTAAAGCCTTCTTTTCCACTATTACTATTTACACATCAGCATTTATGATAGCGGGAATTTCTTTCTTCTACCTGTTTATGAATTATGCGGGTTCCCTGGCTTCGCTATCTAAATTATCCTCTTCTTCCTCTGCCAATACCGTGGGCACAAGCGGTTTGCCACCACTGCCTCCCGGCTCATCCATAACCTCCATACTTTCAGAGCCTCTTATCGGCAGAATAGTAAATGCAATCTCTCTGATTGCAGGAAAAAGCAGTTCATCTTCCCTTTCAGGCTTATCGGCAAGTTCAATGCTCAGTACGTACGGCTCACTAATTTTCAATGAATTTGCCATTTATGCAATAGAAGATTTCCTTATAGTTGCCATAACTGCAATGGTTGTTGGTTTTGCACTGAATAAAATCCTTGGCAAAGGGAAGAACGCAGAAAGCAGAAAAAAAATAGACACAACGCCTTTAAAGATGGGAATGATAGTAATACTAACGCTATTGCTCGTAATTTCTTTTTCAGTGCCTTTGCATAACAGCAACAACTCCGGCAACAAAAGCAATGTGCCAAACGCATCAGCTTCAACGCAGGGGGCATCCATTGCCAACAACTTCCTGGCAAATGTTATAGGAAATGAGAAAAGCATGTATTCAAGCAATTCTACATCCTATTCCTTCACCGGTGGTTTTTTAGGAAAAACAGGTTCTCAATACAATGTTTATGGGAGTTTGCAGGGAACAAATGCAACTTCAGCCAATGCATTAAAGGTTAGCACTTCCTTTTTCTCAGCTTATTTCATAACGTATAACATGTCAAACCTGATCTCCCAGATGGGAATAGATAATATATACCGGTCTTTCAACTTAAACTCAAGCGGTTCAAATCAATTCTCAAATTTACTGCCTGAAGGCATGATATTATATCTGACAAATGGAAATTCCTCCGCTGATCTTTCATCCACCCAGAATGCAGCCAAGAGTTTTGTCAATTCGATAAATGGAAGCTCTTTGGCATTGGTTCTGGATGTAAGTGTCAATCTTAGCATATTGAAGATGCCAAACGTTGGAATTTACCTATTTTCATTTGCACCCAATTACAAAGTGGTGGAAAAAAGCCTGGTGAACAATTATAACATGGTCTATGGAAACTCACAATCGGGCCAGATTTTAAAGAGTTCAATTTCTGATGGAAATTTCACCCCATCCTTTATGGGTGGAGAAACAGATTCATTCGTAATGGCGGGAGGTTACCTGAACTCAAGCCAAATCGCCTCCGATATAACTAGTCTCACAGGATTCAAAAGCATTCTTAATTCTTACTCCCAGACTTATTTTGGGCTTTCGATGTTTGAGCAAAACAGTGTTTACACATCGTCTGGAAGCAAGCACCTTTTCAGTATGGCAAAGCTAATAAATTATCACAGCAATCTTAGCTTTACAGGCTCAACAGGATCGATTATAGTTACAGGATTCCCTGTGAATGCAAAAAATTCAAACGGTTATGAATTTAACATCTACTCAAATGCGCAGCCACTGTATAATCAATCTGGATTTGGCAATTACGCAAGTTATCACGGCATATCGGGGATGTTGGACCCTAATTCTATAAATTATGTAACCAATGCCACATTCCCGGCAAAACTTTCCATAGTAGAGAACATTTCCAGTAAAGCAGGCAACTTATATGCTGTTTCTATTGGAGTGACAAACAAAGATACTGATACTCTGGCAAACTTATCGATAAATGATTCTGAAATCAAAACATTCTATGGAAGCAATATCCAGATAGTTTCAGGCAGCACTGAAAGCCCTGTCACAAAAGCGCTTAATCCGGGAAAAACAATCTACCTGAACTTTACCGTAAAGGCCCATAATCCTGGTTCTTATACAATTGGGAATCCTCTAATAACTTATGAGAACAACAATACAAAGGAAGTGTCTGTGGGGCCTTCGAAGCAATTTTCAGTCAACAAGCCTCCGGTACAGGATACCATAAATAATCTCATTTACTTCTACATTAACACTGAGGCAGGCTCGGTAATACCTGAAGCCAAGATACTAACCACGCCTCTTGTGGGATATTTCTACCTCTTTGACCTGCTGATTGTGTTGCTGCTTGTTGCTGACATATTCACAGAAATAAAGGCCTTCAGAAAATGGAGGGCACAGTGAAAAAGATTTGAATTAGAATGCCGAATAACCCTTATACCTTTATTTTTTCATTCACAAAATCATATGCCTTTTTGATTATATTCCTCTGGTTCTCGAACTTCAGGAAACTTAGGGTTTCGTCAAAATTTAACCAGACATAGGCCTCGTGCTCGTCTGATGTCTTCACTTTTACATTCTTGTCTACTTCGCCGAGGAATAGCGTGACCTCTTTGTGTATATTATTTTTGTCGTGAAAGAAGTAATAATCTGTTTTCTCCTCAAATCCGGGGATCATTTTGCATTTTATTCCAGTTTCTTCAAGTGTTTCCCGTAAAGCTGCGGTTGCCTTGTTTTCACCCTTTTCTATATGCCCTTTTGGAAAATCCAGATTGCCATCTTTCTTCATGAGGAATAGGAATTGAATTTCATTCATTCGCCTGAAAATCACTATTCCGGAACTACTTTCGTGAACCATGCATTAGTATTGCTTGTTGTTATAAAATGTTGATTTATATCATTTATTGAATATAAATATAGAGTCTATATACATTCACAATTAATTTATGTATTCAGACGATTATGGGAAGGTATGGATCAGAAGGAACGCGATTTTTTCACACTTGACGACTTTGATTTTAACGGGAAGACTGTGCTTTTGAGGTTGGATCTTAACTCGCCCATCCATCCACTTACAAATGAAATTATGAGTGATACCAGATTCAGATCGCATCTTCCGACAATAGAACGGCTGAAGAATTCTAAACTGGTAATTCTTGCACACCAGAGCAGGCCAGGAAAGACTGATTTTACCCCATTGATGAATCACGCAAGGCGCCTGGAACGCCTGCTGGGCCGCAAGGTAAAGTATATAGATTCCCTTTATGGCTCAAGTGCCATATCAGCCATTAAGCAAATGTATAATGGGGATATTTTAATGCTGGAAAATACCAGATTCTTTTCAGAGGATGTTGTTCTCGATCCTGAGGCTAAGGAAACTGTCGAGAGTTCCAATTTGATTTCCAATCTTTCAGATATCTGCGATTATTTTGTCAACGATGCATTTCCAGCCATCCACAGGTCGCAAACATCCCTCACAGGTTTTTCCAGAAAGATGCCAAACATTGCGGGCCTTTTGATACAGAAAGAAACAGAGGCCCTGAACATTTTCCTGAACGGCAATCGAAATAAGAACCTTGCAATTCTTGCTGGGGCCAAGATAGAAGATTCTATATCGGTGGCTGAATCCTTTTTAAGAAAAGAGAAGGTTAACCATATTATTGTAGGTGGAGTAGTAGCCAACGCTTTCTTATGGGCTTCTGGATATAAAATAGGAAAGAAGAACGAGGAGTTTATAATAAAGAACAATAAAAAATACGAGTCATTTCTGAAAATATGCAGTGAACTTTTAAAAGAATACAGCGACAGAATTCTAATGCCGGTAGATTTTGTCCTGAACCCATCCAATAAAAGGGTTGAGAAGGGGGATAAAATACCCGATAATCAGATTCTTGCTGATATCAGCTTTAACAGCATTGCGATGTTTTCCGAAGAAATCAGAAAAGCTGATAGCATTTTCGTGAATGGCCCAATGGGAATGTATGAACTTGAACCATACAGCCTGGGCACCTTTGAAATCTTAAGGGAAGTCGCTGCTTCCAGTGCCATGAAGATAGCCGGCGGGGGGCATACCATATCGGCTATTGAAGCACTGAACATACAAAACAGGATTGACCATATTTCAACTGGAGGAGGTGCACTCATAAGCTATTTATCCGGTGAATCAATGCCCGTACTTGAGTCGCTGAAAGAGAGCAAACGGTATTTCAAAAAGGTGGATTAGATGGAAAATGATAATAAGGGAACTGATGTGAGGGAAGAACTGGAGTTTTTGGAATCTTTTATAAATTCTTCTGAAAAGCAGATAAATTTATTGACCCAGGGAATAGAAGATTATGGCAAAGCATTGGGCGTATTGCAGTCAAAGGAGATTTCAGAGTCCTCAGAAAACCTGATTTCACTCGGTGGCGGAGTATTTGCGAAGGGGAAAATTGATAGGGAGAAGGAAGTAATGGTCGCAATAGGTTCAGATGTTTTTATTGAGGAAAAGCCGGAAATCACGATTGAAAGGCTAAAGGGCCAGATTGACGAAGTGCGCAGCTCCCTGCAAAACCTTAATGACCAGAGGGCAGAGGCACTGAGGAGATACCAGGCTATAATCCAATCCCTGAATTCAAACCAGAAAGGAAATGTCTCTTAAGGAAAAGCTTGGAAACCTTTTCAAGGGGAGCAAAGAAGAGATAGAGATATCGAAATTCAGGGATGAGTACTTCGAAATTTTGCTTGAATCTGACGTATCCCTTGAGACGGTGGAGTACATACTGGGTAAGTTTGAAAATAAGCACTTGAAGCAAAAGAGGATTATGAGGTCCGAGGCTATAGAAAGCTTAAAGGAAATATTGCTTGAAATACTTGAGCGCGCAAAACCTGAAACAGATATATTGGGCACAGGCAAGAAACCTTTAATAATCATGTTCCTTGGAATCAACGGAACAGGGAAGACCACAACAATTGCAAGATTATCCTATTTTCTAAAAAACAATGGAAAAACAGTTGTTGTTGCTGCGTCCGATACTTTCAGGGCTGGTGCCATAGAACAGATAAAATACCACGGAGATGAACTTGGAATAAGGGTTATCGCTCAAACAATGGGCAGTGATCCTTCAGCAATTGCATTCGATGCAATAGAACATGCAAGGGCAAGAAATCTTGACTTTGTCCTTATTGACACTGCAGGAAGAATGCAGACAAACAAGAATTTAATGGACGAAATGAGGAAAATTAAGAGAGTCTCCAAACCAGATATGACTTTTCTCACCGTAGATGCAATGGCTGCAAGTGATGCTATAGAGCAGGCTGCCACATTCTTGAAGGACATAAAGTTTGATGGAATTGTTGTGAATAAACTGGATACTGATGCCAGAGGCGGAGCAATCTTTTCAATAGCGCATATGTTCAAAGAACCAATATATTTTCTTGGCATTGGGCAGAAGATGGGCGACCTGATGCTTTACGATCCACAATTTATAATAAACAAGATATTCGGGGAAGCGCAATAATATCCTGGTGCCATCTTATTCAACCTTCTCTTCTTCCAGAAGCTGCTCAATTAATCGTGATTCCTCCAATACCTGCCATCATTTGATATTTGAGATCAATTTAGAGATTTCATCAGTGCCCATCTCTGTTGTTATCAGAGGTATATTTTCAACTTCAGAAAGCCTGATTGCAAGTTCGTCAACTCTGTCTGCTTTCACATACACAACAGCTGCTGGCTTTAATGGATGAACCCTGATTGCTATCATTGGGCTCCTGCCCATCTTTACATCTGTGAAGAAGATGACCCTCTGGCTTGACCACCCGTAAAGGACGCTATACTCGCTGTAGGAAAATGAGAGTATTGCCTTTATTCCATTTACTATAGTGTACCCTCTCACGTACCTGTCCGTGGATGCGCCAGAAACCGCTGTGCCCTTTATCTTATTCACAATGGTTTTGAGGTTGACATCCCTGTCATAATCCCTTATATCTATAAGGGCCTCATAGGGGACACCGGCCCTGTACCTCCTAAGTATTGTTCCACCATGCCTTGTCTCGATTCTTATCATTGCAGAAACAAATTTCCTGATAGTGTTTACACCAGGGGATTGCCTTCTTCCAGTTTCATAATCGCTGATCATTGAAAGGCTCACATTCATCTCCCTTGCAAGTTCACTTTTTAAAATATTAAATTCTTCCCTCCACTTTTTCAATGTTTCGTTCGGAGCTTCTGACAGAACTATTTCCCCGGCTATTTTCTCCTCTATGTTCACAAATGCGTATGATCTTATTTTATTTATATTTGTCGAATTGACGTTCGACAATAGTCTAAACTTTCTGACCGTGAATCATAGATTTCATCAACAGGCTCATGTGCCCTGATTCCTGCATTCTCCTTACAGAATACTGTATCCATTTCTTCCCGAAAGGTATGTATGAAAATGCTGCCTTGCCCCTATTTTGGAGATCTATAAGATACTGGTTCCTAATTCCGTTTAACATCGCATACCAGACCTCTTTCTTGTATTCTTCGCTTAGCTTTATGGCTTTTTCCACCATCAGCTCATCGTGGCTTGCAACCATGAAATTTTTTGTATTCTGGAACATGAATATAAGAATATCTTCAAAATTTTTGTTTATTTCTTCTTTCGTTTTGAATGCAATTTTTTCGTCTTCAGTGTAAGCACCTTTTACCAGCCTGAATATTCCACCCTCTTTTGAAAGGTCCTCTACATCCTTTAATGTCCTTCGCAAATAGGATTGTACGCACAGCCCTACGTTGCCTTTAGAAATCTGGCTCCTGTAAAGATCAATTGTCTTGTCTATGAATTCGGACTCTTCCATATCTATCCAAGTGAAGATGTTCTTTTCATTCGCTTTATTCACAATTTTTTCCAGGTTTTGCTTTGCTGCATCAACATCCAGGGACATTCCTATCTGGGTTGGCTTTATTGAGATCTGGCATTTTTCATCTCCAGCGTTTATTTTGCCGATGATGTCCAAATAGACGTTGGTTGCTTCTTCAATATCATTATTATTTGTCAGGGCTTCCCCCAAATAATTGAATATGGCCCCTATCCCTATTTTCTTAAATCTCTCACCCCTTGCAATAGCGTCATCCACTGTTGGTCCGGCAATCCATTTCCCTGCAAGCAATTTCTCCATGAAACCGTTTAGCATTAAAATCATGTAATAATACCGAAGATGTTTATTATTGTTTTTCTGTTTTAAATTCCTATGTGAAATTGAATGGCAGATATCTGGTCCATTTGTTTCAGGAACCATGCTCAGCTTTTTGCATAAAAAGTAATTTTAATAAGATTACATTACACAAAGGATGGTTACTGGAATAATTACTGCAGCTGGACTCGGCACAAGGTCAGGGCTGGACGGAAAGTTCAGAAAAGAATTGTTGCCGCTTTACGATACAATAAATAAAAAGTTAGTTCTGAGGCCAGTCATAGATATTGTTTACAGGAGACTTATATCAGCAGGATGCAAAAAGATAATTATTGTCCTTGACCCGGCGGACAGGATAAGCAGGTTGTATGTAGAATCAAATTTTGAAAATTATGAATTTGCTTTGCAGCCAGAAAAAAAGGGGTTTGGGAATGCAGTTTATGCTGGCCTGAATTTGGTTGATGGAGATGATTTTATTCTAAACGCCGGTGATGGCATGATTTCCGATATTGCTTTTTATAAATCGATCGGGAATTCAAAACACACAACCTTGAATCTTTTCCAGACTGAACATCCGGAAAGATATGGAAATGCAGCCCTTGACTTAGAAGCAGGAACTGTCAGTGCTGTTGTTGAGAAGCCACTAATACCGCTTTCAAACTTTGCCATTGCGGCCCTTTACTTTTTCAAGAACGATTTCAAAGAGTATCTGAACGAGTCTACCGTAGAGTTGACAGATTCAATAAACAGATACATAAAGGATGGCAGGAGAGTCGATTATAATGTTATAGACAGGAAACAGTGGCTCAGTATTGGAAAGAAGGAAGAGTATTATAAGGTGCTGGAAAGATCATACGAAGCCAATCTGAACCACGAAATGAAGAATGGCAAAGAATGATGAGTGCTTTGGCAAAGCTCTTTAAATAATTTGTTTGGAACCATCCGGGAAGAATCCTCCGATTTAAACTGATTTTTGTCATTGCGAGACAAATAAAAAGAGATTCGATTTCATAAATGATAATTCAAGCACTTTATAATTCCTATATAGCTTAAAATGTGGCAGCAGGCAAAGAGAAAGTGCTGAAAATAATTATTTAATTATTTTCTTATATACTATGCTGCCCAGATAGGTCACAATAATGATTATTATTCCAGCGATCAACCCATAGGTGTAATAGAAGAAGCTTGGTATTTTGCTGAATGAAATGCTCTGTGTGATAAATGATGCATACATCGTTATGTTTCCTGATTGGGATGTGTAACCTGATGGCGCAATTGTCTTATAGTCGTAGGTGCCAGCCATTATAAGGAATTCAACTTCGTTAGAGGTTGTTTTTACAGTATTGGAGCCCAGTGTCACTCCCCATGTTGCATTTGCCGGAAGGCCGGATTCCTGAAATTCGACCCAGTTAAATGTGTTATTCTGGAATTGATACGTATAGTTTGAAAATGCCCCATAGTGATTCCCTGATGTTCCGCCAAAAAGCACTATCGTGTTGTTTGAATTTAATATTGACAATGACTGCCCAAATTGAGGTGAAGGAGAACCTATGTTCATGTTTTTCCATGACATCGTGGTTGGTGAAAACTTCCAGCTATTATTTGTTGGTGCACCTTTTGAATTTACACCGCCATAGAGCAGGAGGAAATTGTTATATGAGAAATCCTTAAGGTGGGAAAATCCCAAATGCCCCGGATTATGCTTCAGGTTAAGATTGCTCCAGTGGTTTGTTGTAACATTGAGCATCCAGGTTGAGTTTGAATATGAACCGTTGTACCCGCCATATAACAAAATGTTTCCGTCAGGAAGAGCCTGCATTGTAGATCCTTCCATTGCTGGTATTGCCCCTGTGGTAGCAAGTTTTGTCCATGAGTTGTCTTTAAACGCCCATGTACTGTTCGAAAAGCCTGAATTTGTTAATCCACCGAAGAGGAATATGGAGGATGCGTTATCAGAGTATGCAGATGCTCCAAATGCTCTTGCGGATGGTGCTTTAACCAATCCTTTCAATGGTGTCCATGCAAATCCAGTAAATATCCATGTTTGGTTAGTTAGAACCATTTTTCCAGAAGACGTTATATTCTGGCCACCAAATAGAACAATGTCTTCTCCTCTTGGGTAGAAACTCATTGTTGATCCCTGCAGGCCAGGGATGCTGCTGGAAGTCGTAAGTTTTGTCCATGTTTGTGTATTATACATCCATGTATTGTTTACTGTTTTATTTACAAGCTTATGCGATGTGGCATTGCCTTTTGCAACCGTCTCATTTGCAACAGTGAGCCCACCAAACATTACAACCTCTTTGTCGGGCGTAAAGTATGCCATGGTGGAGTTGCTCACTGATGGAGGAGCACTTGAAGATGTATCATTGACCCATTGAAATTTATATACTGTACCATTTTGAACCACATTGGGTGTCACTGCAAGAGAATTTCCCTTATTTAATGAAGTTGACCCGGAAAATGTGAATGCAAAAACCACAATCATAAGCAGTGAAATTGCAATGACTGAAAATTTCATAATTCCTTTACTCTTTAACCGCGGAGCCATTGAAAAAGTAATATTGAAATCATTAATAAAGATTGCATTAAATCAATTCCTATTGAACTTTTTAGCAACTTTTCAATGAGTATTAACACACGGAAAAAAGAGATATGCGACAATAATGCAGAAGAGATTAAGGGGTCTAGAAATAGGGTTTATCGTTTTTTCTCTATTTCCAGATCAGTTTGCTGCAAGTCCTTTGCTTTTCTCCCATACTGTCTTTGGTTCTATAACTTTTTTTAGCTCCAGGGCCTTTTCCCTGAACCTGTTGACATCCCTGAGAATCGTATCAATGTCTTCTGGAAGGCTTCTCGATGGCTTGTAACCCAGCTCCTTCAATTTTGAATGCTCAGGATTATAATAATGCTCCTCTTTCTCAACCCTTGGATTTGGGTAATGCTTTATTTCGACTTCGTTATGAAATAGTTCCTTCGCTCTTTTGCTGACAATTTCTGTCAGTTCATTAATGGAATAATGTTCATCGAACTGGTTGTAAACCCTATATTCCCCTTCTTCAGGTTCCTTTTCAATACCCAGAGTCAGGCAGGAAATGCTGTCTTCAAGTGAAAGAAAACCTCTTCTCTGGTTGCCCTTTCCATAAGCAGAAAGCGGGTATCCCAGCACTGCCTGCGTGCAGAACCTGTTGAGGGCGGTCCCCCAAACCTCATCGATATCGAATCTGGTATACAGGCCGTGTTTTTTTATTTCTCTCGTTTCTGTGCCGTAAACAACGCCCTGCATTACGTCAGTGATTTTGAGTTTCCACACCTTGTTTGCAAACATCAGGTTATTTGTGTCATGAACTTTGCTCCAGTGGTACCACGAACCGGCAAACTTTGGAAATGGAAGCACATCCTGCCTGCCATTGTAATCTATCTTGAAAAATCCTTCAGGTATGTCAATGTTTGGCGTACCATACTCCCCCATTGTGCCAAGCTTCAGCAAGTGGGCTTTCGGCACAATATCTTTCATTGCATATACAAGGTTAAGGGTTCCGCCTATATTCTGCATCAATGTTTCTCTGGCCTGTTTAAGCCCTATCATAGAGTATGGGGCTGATCTCTGTTCAGCAAGATGGACAAAGGCGTCTGGTTTCGTTTCCCTTACAACATTATAGAGAAAATCTGGTTCGTTTACGTCGCCTTTGTAAAATTTTAGTTTTCCCAAACCACCTTCTTCAGCTTTCTTTATCCTTTCTTCCATTGATAATATAGGAGTTACAGAATCGGAATTCACTTCTGACACCCTCTTCCTGGTGTACAGAGAGTCAACGCCAACAACTTCGTGCCCTCTGCCCATAAGCCTCATTGCAAGCGGCCATCCTATGTATCCGTCTATACCCAGTATTGCAACTTTCATTATAGGGGGAGATAGCAATGATATTAATAATATATTCATGCTGTTGCTGATTTCATTTTTATGATGAGAAACTTTGCATTGTAATATGAAACATATTATATTTAAATATAATAATCATTCATGTCCTTTGCTGCAACATTCATCACCGTTTTCTTTCCGCTGTTTATAGTAATAGACCCGTTCGGAACCATGGCTCTCTTCCTTACTATGACATCTGATTACTCCGAAATGGAAAAGAAAACCGCGGCAAAAGATGCTTTTGTTTATGGTTCCCTCATACTGGTATTTTTCACAGTTGCCGGATACTTCGTCCTATCCTTGATGGGCATATCAATCAATGCAATAGAGATAGCAGGTGGCATCATACTGTTAATTATGGGCGTAGAAATGGTGAGGGAAGGGGACAGGCCAAAGTCTACCGGAAAGACTTTCAAAAATCCGGATCTTGGGATTGTCCCTTTCGCAACACCTCTGCTCGCAGGGCCGGGTGCAATATCACTGGTCATTATCCTGGCTAGAAAAAGTTACATTTCAATGGGTTTCACAATTATCTCCGTGATTGTTATTTTTGTGCTTGTTCTTGCATTGTTTTCCTTCGCAACTCCAATATCCAAGGCTCTTGGTGATAAGTCCATGAAAGCCATTACCAGAATTTTTGGACTCTTTGTCGCAGCCTTTGCCATACAGTTCATACTCACTGCAGTAACCGCACTTGCAGCTCTTTGAAAGAAAGTTGTCCGGTCTTATTCTACTGTAAATTCCTTTCCATTGTATGGCAGGACAACATTGTAATTTTCAAGATCGTCCACGATTGCTTCTCTCTGATCCCCATGGCAGAGAATTACATTCTCCGGCTGGCATGATTTTATGAAAGACAAAAGCTCTTTATGGCCTGCGTGGGCAGACATATCGAAAAATTCCACTGCCATATCCGGTTTTATTTCAACT
>JAKAVO010000025.1 GCA_021817255.1 Thermoplasmata archaeon | reverse complement strand
AGAAGATGAGGTATGTCATAATTCCATCCACATTCCCATACCTTATTTCAGGCATTTCATCAACAATAAACAGTGCATGGGGAGGGCTTGAGATAGGAGAATACTGGCCGGATATTGCAGGCGGAAAAACGCTTCAAATCCATACAGGTCTGATGAAGACGATTGATGTTGCAACCAGAAACGGCAATATTGCACTTGCAGGATGGGCGTCATTCCTTTTTGCCATAATAGTTGCAGTATATTCAATTGTATTTACAAGAAAAATGATGGATCTTGCAAGGAAGAAATATGTTGCCGAGGAAGGGATTTATAGCGTTTAGGCCAGTGCCTGAAACCTCTCATCATCCTTTTTTATCAATCCTGAATACACTCCCCACTCAATAAGCGTTATTTCAAGATTGTGCAGCCCTGACGGATTGTTGTATTTCTGAATCCCGTTTGTTTTCAGTTCTTCCATAATGTCATCGAGTTCAAAATCCATCAGCTTAAGTGCCGTGACGAATGGTTCCATTGTGATAAGTGATGCTTTCAGGATGCTTTTCCTCACCTTTGGGCTGGATACAAGAAAGTGCCTTCCCTTTTCTGTTATCCATATATCGCCCTGTTCCGTTCCAACAAATCCGAGGTTCGCTGCTGTGTAAACAATGGGCATAAGATCATCTATATCAACTTCCATTTCCTTTTCCAGTTCAAAAAGATCTGTCCTGTCATTGAATAAATGGTTCAGCACATGAAGCAATCCCACTAAGTCTGCAATTCTTGCATCCGGGTCTACCGTTTCCAATTTCGATCATCTCTTTAGTATTTGCAGGTTATTAAGTTTTGACGTATAATTAAAGTGAAAAGGCAGAATAATTATATGGATTCATTCTATAATGGATTTTGCCTTCTTTCCCCAATAATTGCAATGCCATCATTGAATTTTGCCGAATGAATTGTGGGAGGATGCCAGCGAATGAATTATTAAGTTTAACATACTAAACCAGAATATGGCGGAACCCTCAGATAGCAAAGGAGAACTCACAAGGCACCTGACTTTCAAGGATGTATTTTTCCTTTCTTTTGGTGGAATGTCACCACTCTTAAGCATACTGACATACGGTGCATTTGCAATTACTCTCGCCGGATATGATGCGCCACTTGTCATGATAGTGGGTACACTGCTTGTCCTGGTCAACGGGCTGTCTGTTACACAGCTTTCCAAAAGGTTTTCAACCTCTGGCGGATATTATACATATGCATTTCAGGCCCTGTCTGCAAGAATAGGCTTTGACACTGGCTGGATGTACATGTTTTATTCTATCCTCTATGGGCTTGCGTACTTGGTTGGAGGCATATTCATCATAACAATTGTCCTTGGCATACCCACTTATTTTTCCTTCCTGGTGATCATGGTTCCAACAGTTACATTCCTCATCATTGGTGTCACATCATCTGCAAAGTATGCCCTGGTTGCAGTCAGCCTGGAGATTGGCCTTATGCTTGCCATAGTATTCTATTCATTTTATATGGCAAAAGGTGCAGCATATATTCCAAATCCAACTGTGTACCCACTGTCGAGCAGCGACTTTGTCCTTGGAATCCTGTTTGCCATGGGCATACCCACAGGATACGGATCGATTGCGCCTGTATCTGGTGAAGTAAAAAACCCAAAGAAGGTTGTAGGAAGGAGCGTCATCACAGTAATTCTTGTAGGCGGGACACTGGCAACTTTCATGCTATACGCAATTGCAAACCTGATTCTTCAGAACAATATTGTCATACCAGTGGCTAATAAGCTCCCGGTTGTAGACATTCTTCGAAATGATTTTGGAGGTGCTGGGAGATTTTTCTACTATGCAGTGGCCATAGCAACAATAAATGATGCCATTCTGGCAGTTCTCTCCTTTGGGACAGCGTCAATAAGGACACTTTTCAGGATGGGTTATGACAGGACCCTGCCAAGCGTTTTCGCAAAAAAACTTGGAGAAAAGCCGATGGTAGCAACACTGTTCATAAGCGCAGTTATGGTTGCCCTTCCACTCCTGATCCTGAACTCAATATCAGCCGAAACTGCTTTCATAGTACTGGGAACAATCTCTGCCCTTGGCGGCCTGTTCATCCACGTCAGCGCAAACCTTTCCCTTCTGAGGATAGGGTTTAGAAGGGGCAAGCGGCTGATGTTGAAAAACGGAAAGCATTTTATGTCAATCCTGTCGGATTACAGGGAATTCTTTCTGGCCCTCATAGGGGCAGTGATAAGCTCAATTGTATTATTATATTCAGCATATTCAACAGTTCCTGTATACACCACAGTTTTCCTTGTGTGGATAGTTCTCGGTTTCATCCTCTCTGAAGTTAAGGGAATAGTGGGCAAAACACCTAACGATGTTGATATCAGCAAGGAAGGGATCATTGTTGCCCAGAACCTTATGAATGTTAGCGTTTCCGATATTGTAAAGCCATTAAAAGAAGCAATAGTAACCCTCAATGACCCACTGAGTGATGTCCTGAAAGGGCTGCTGGCCAAAAACCTGCCAGGGGCAATTGTGGTTGACAACCAGAACAGGCCTGTTGGGCGGCTTGAAGTTGTTAACCTTCTTTTGCTGCCCAAATCCAGCATAGAAAAGGGCAAGGTGAAGTTCATACATCTTGACAGGACTGTAAACATAAAGGAGAGTGAAAACGTTGCAGATGCCGTCAGGATTCTCAAGGAAAACAATATAGACATCCTGACAGTTATAAACCAGGAAGGAAAGGTCACGGGCGTTGTAAATGAAAGGGATGTCCTCAACAAATTAAGTGAAGTGGATAAGCCTGATTTGGTTTGAGCATAAAAAATGAAGAGTTGAAATGCGGATTCTGATATATGTGGGGTTTACACAATTGCACTAAATGCATAATGCAGAATTCCTCTTCTTTGATATTCCCGGCTTTTCACAAATTATTCTTTTCCTATATTTCACTGCATTTCCATGTTCTTATAAATCCAACTTAACCAGCTTTTTACTGTAGAAGCTCTTCTTATAGGAGTGTTCAGAGTCAAAGTTGTATTTTTTCTTATTACGGATTCAATTGTATGAATATTTATAGATTGCAGATCTGACTCTGTTTTTATCGATTTAAACAACTCATTAAAACTCGGCTTCTTCATTTTTAGGCATGGATTATACCTCCAGTTGGTTAACGTTATAATTTATTATAACTAATTCATCAATAGCACCACGTTTAGCCCCATTACAGTTTATCATTCTCCTTGCTGGCACTCTTTCAATCCTAAAGCCTGAATAGAGTTCTTCAAAGAAGTCATCATCTGAATTTTCATTTTTTGGATCAGAATTGCTCAGCATCAGTTTTGCGCCTTTCTTGTCCAATACTTTGTAAAATTCGGCTAAACGTTTATGATCCTTATCATTAAAGTTGCTTTTATAATATGATGTGAAACTCGAGGTTTGGTTCAAAGGGCGATAAGGAGGGTCCAAATAAACAAAAGTGTGGCTGTCAACAAACGGTTCGCAATCAGCAAAGTCGCCTAAATGTATTTCAGTATTTTCCAATAACTTTGATACATTCCTTAAATTTTCTTCATTAAGAATGCTTGGGTTTTTGTATTTCCCATAAGGTACGTTGAACTCTCCGTTTGAGTTAACACGGAATAGGCCGTTGAAGCATGTTCGATTAAGGAAAATGACTTGTGCGGCTCTCTCAATCCAATTATGATTGTATTTATTAAAATTTAATTCATTCTTGCTCTTGTTAAATTGTTCCCTTATCCTATAATAATACGACCCTCTCCCAGTATTTAGCGCAAAAAATTCAGACTTGAGCGCTTTCAACGCTTCGACAAGTTCGTCGACGTCATTTTTTACCACATTGTAAGTCAAAATTAGTTCTTCATTAATGTCAAATATATGGCACTCTTCAATCCTGAATTTCGTAGCTACAAAGAAAAATACTGCCCCCCCTCCAACAAAAGGTTCAACATATCTTTGAATTTTGCCCATTTTTATTTCATCAGGGAAACGCTTGTAGAATTCATCCAATAACTGTTTTTTGCCCCCTGCCCATTTTAGAAACGGCCTTGCATTAAATGTGGTCATGATTTTACCTGTAATTTCACGGTATATGCTTATCGTTTACCTTATATTTATCCTTTGTGAGCGTGAAAACCAAATTCAACATGGAATAGAAAGGGCGCCAGCAATCAAACTGTTAGTTGGAGATGTTTTATAAGTGAAAAACAAAAATAGAAAAATGGGGCTGCCCGGATTTGGACCGGAGTCTCAGGCTCCCAAAGCCCGTAGGATACCAAGCTACCCCACAGCCCCTCAGCAAAGGACAGTTTATTAATAAATAAAAAGTTAACTGGCTATGGCTAAAAACTGCGTTAATAAACACATCCCAAAATTAGAAATATTTTTCTTTAGTGCTAAAATATCGACTAATTATGTTTTCCAGCGATAAGATTGAAAGAGGCTTTAGTTTCCTTTTAATATCAAGAGCCGTAAGAAGCGGGGCATTAAGCTTTTCCGCAATAGCTTATCCTCTTTATCTTAAAATTCTTGGTTTCAGCAACCTTTACGTAGGATTCCTTGTTGGCTTTGTGGTTGTTTTTACTGTAATCCAGACAATGATTCTCGGGGTTCTTGGCGATAGGATAGGATACAAATATGCTATGATTATAAGCGAAATATTTCCATTGGTGTCAACTGCAGTTCTCTTCCTGGTAACCTCAGGGCCATTGCTTTACCTGTCTGTAATTGGAGGAATAGCAGGAGGGCCAGGCGGAATGCGTGGCGCTTTCTCCCCCGGATCGACGGCACTTGTTGCAAAAAACTGGGCAGATCCAAATGACAGGGTCAAGAAACTGGGGTTGATGACAACTATTGGATCACTTTTTGCCATAGTTGGAGGCGCCATGGTCATTAGCAGGACCAGCGTTGCCGGTTTCATTGGAAATGCAGCTTCTTACAGGATCCTTTTTGGGATAAGCTTTGTGCTCTTGTTCGTATCTTTTATTTCCCTCTTTCTTGTAATGGAGAGGGATTCTGCGAATAAAAAAACCGGTTTTATTGGCAGAGGCTCAGTAAGGCATATAGGAAAAACTGTAGTTGCAAACGCGTTCAACGGCGCCGGCATTGGAATTTCCATGCCAATTCTCTCCTTATGGTTTGCTGAATCATATCCATCTTCCACAACCACTACCATAGGAGCTGTTTTTACCATATCATACCTGTCAACAGCAATTGGCTCGTATATATCGTCAAGATACAAGAGGAGAGGAGAAAAAGCGGCAAAGATTGGATCTTATGGAAGGATGCTCCAGGGTCTGCTGTTGGTTCCTCTTGCCTTTTCCCCTTATTTCCTCATTGCAGGCGTTTTATACATAATAAGGGCTGGAATTGCTGGTTTTGGCCTGCCTTCCAGAAGCAACATCAATGTCAGTGGCTTGAAGGAGGGTGACTACGGTGCAGGAACTGGCCTTCAGGCAAGCGCTGCCAGGGTGGCACAGACAACTTCAGGAGCATCGGGCGCCCTTATGGATATATATCTTCCATTGCCGGAAATAGCTGGCGGAATAATTCAGTTTTTTGCAGGAGTGGCATACTATGACCTCTTTGCAAGGAAGAAAAAAGAGGAAAAAGTGGAAAGGGTTGTGGCGGCAACAAAATAACCTGACTTATTTATTTTTCCAAAATCATTAAAATAAGGGGAAGGCATAAAGAAAAATGGATCCGTTTGAACCAGTACGCATTGGAGATCTGGAAATTAAAAACAGGTTTGTTATGGCGCCAATGATTTCAAACCTTGCCGATCCCAATGGATATACAAATGAAATTCACACAGCATATCTTGAGGAAAGGGCAAAAGGCGGTTTTGGTGCAATTATCACAGAATATTCATACATAAACAGCCCATTGAGCAAAGGATCGAGAAATGAATTATCTTTTGTGTCTTATGATCAGGTTCCACGATTGAAAAGGCTGTCAGAGAGAATACATTCACATGGCACGAAGCTGTTCGCACAGCTGGTGCATGCAGGTGGCAAAGCGCTAACTGAAGGCGATTCAAAGCCAATGGCTCCAACTTCAATGCCCTATCTTGGCAAAGATACGGATGAATTAACTCTGGAACGGATAGAAGAGATCAAGAATTCTTTTCTTCTGGCTGCAAAAATAGCTGAAAAATCAAATTTTGACGGTGTGGAACTGCATGGGGCCCATGCTTACCTTATCCAGGAATTCCTGTCACCATCCCTGAACCATAGAAAGGACAGGTATGGAAACAGTTTTGAGGGGAGAACCCGGTTGCCCCAGGAAATAATTGGCCTCATCAGGAAGGAAACGGGCCTTAAGATAGGCATAAGGTTGAGTTTGTATGAGGATGAGGTTGATGGCTATGATCCGGAATATGGCCTTAAAATTGCAAATTCCCTGCGGAACCTGGATTATGTCCATTTCTCTGCTGGGAGAACTGCTCCCCCTGGTTCTTCTGCCTCTTATTATTCGGAAAGAAACCACATAGGGAACAGGCTGCCAAGAAAGCCCAACATAACAACAATTATGGTTGGCTCAATTGTCGATCTTGAGTCGGTAAAAAGGGCTCTTGAGAAAAGCGATATGGTGGCTCTTGGCAGGGCTTCACTGGCAGATCCATACTTTCCTTTAAAGCTGAAGAATGGAATGATGCCAAGGCCATGCATAAGATGCAACCAGGCCTGCAGGGACCTAAGTTTTGGGCAGGTAAGATGCACGGTGAATCCAATTACAGGAAACGAAACATGCCACAGGGAAGGGCATATGCCAGGGAATGTGAAAATAGCCGGTGCAGGCATAGCTGGAATGGAGGCGGGCATATACCTTGCAAAGGCGGGAATGGACGTGGAAATCTTTGAAGCTGGAAGCATGATTGGAGGGCAGATCAACGATATAAAGGAACCTGCGAAAAAGATGGAGTTTTCCAGGCTGATATCATTCTATGAGAATGAAGTTGAAAGGCTGGGCATAAAAGTTAATTTTGGAAAGAAGGTTTTTGAGGGGGATGTTGACCTGTTTCTTGGCAGGTACGACAATTATGAAGCTATAAAGGAGGAAAAAGAGGCATTCATTGATTCAAACATATACATGAACCTTGATCAGGCCCTGAATATGGCAGATAAGTGCACCGTTTATATGACAGAAAGAAGCTTAAGCTCCATGGATCGGCACAGGCAGATTGTTTACAGAAAAATGGCAGAAGAAAAGGGTGTTATATTTGTTGCTGTGCCGGACGAAAGATTCAAAAACCACAGGATCGAGAGGGTTCAATACGATATCTACGGCGCAGCCCAAAGGGGAATTACAGCAGCAAGGCAGTTTATAAATCTCAGGTCAGCGCTCTAGATTGTTGCCTTCGCCCAGGATTCTCCTTTCCCTCTTCCTCTTGTAATTTTCCACTTCTTCTTTTTCCTCTCCGGATAAAGCAATTTCTTCATGTTCAATTGCAAGAATAAATTCCGGGGATATCTCAGATGTCAGGTACACTTCCTTTGAAGCCCTGTATACTGGTATTTTTTTCATGAGTTCTTCTGTGTTTATGCCTGCAACCACTGGATCATCCACGTGAAATAACCCTGTAACATAGGCTTTTCTATAGGTTGAGGAAAGATGGATATAGGTTTTGTCAGAAGGGTTTATCCCCGTTTCCTTTATGAGTGACAGTTCTTCATCTGTTGTCTGGTAATAAAGAACATCCGGAATATTGTCCACGGGAAGATCATCAAGAATCACCGGTATTGTGTGATCATAAGTTGCCCTTATCTCTCCCCTGTCGTTGACCTGGTATCTTCCCTTGTCATCAGTTCTCCCAAGTGCTTCAATGTGAAGTGGCGTCAACCACCTGTACCTTCTTCTTTGAGTCTTGATGGCAGGCACTATGGAATATATCTTCGCATACCCGTTTTCTGAAAGCTTAATGCCATAATTTTCGGGAAAATGCCTTAACATGCCTGCAAGAATGCGCCCTATTGCATCCACTTCTTCCGGGTACATAAGAGTCCTGCCTTCCTGGCCACAACCTGGGCATTCGTTTCCTCTGTAAAATCCGTCAACGGGGCATATCCTGAGATTTTTTTCCAAACTAATCACCAGCTATGAAGCCTGATAGTTTCTGCGATACATTAATCTTGCTATAGGCAGATTTTATTGTATCTGTTACCACCAGTTCATTGCATAGCCCTGATATTTTGCTGTCCACCCCATTTACAAACAGGCCGTGAGTTGCTGCAACAAACACGGATGCTGCCCCGGAGTTCCTGATAATTTCCATTGACCTCAATATTGTTCCGCCTGTGGAAATGATGTCATCAACAAGAAGGACATTGGAATCTGCAGCATCGATGTGATCCATATTGTATTCAACTGTTGTGGAATCTATTCTTTTCTTGTTCATGAATCCACTCTTGCATCCAAGAGTGCCGGCAATTTCCTTTGCCCTGAGAAATGCACCGTCATCAGGCGCCATGACAAGGTCAATCTTCCTGCCCCTGAAATAATCTGCTATGCTTCCAGACGCACTAAAATCACTGCAAGTTTTGTTCGAATATTTAAACGAAGAGGCGTCATGAATGTCGACTGTAACAATGTTGTCCGCATAGTCTGAAAGGGCTTTTATAAGGACCTTGGCTGATATTGCCTCTCCTTTTTTGTAGAGCGTGTGTTGCCTTGCGTAGCCAAAATACGGCACCACTGCCGTCAACTTTGAAGGATTATCCTCTTTCGCCGCATCCAGGAGGAACAGGAATTCAAGAATTTCTGAATCATTGTTTGTGTTCCCAACAACTGAAACCTCCTTTCCTGAGACATCCCCCAGCAACCTGAAATATTTTTCCCCGTCTGGAAAAACTTTCCGTTCAACTTCCACGCCTTTCATTGACTGGTTCATCATCATGTTTTTTGCAAAATCAACATTTCCGAAAGTTGAAACTATGTGCATGTTGGCTGAATGTCATTTTTTTATAAATATATATTTGAAATTGCTTCACTGTTCGTATCAATATTCTATTTATTAAGGAAATCTGAAAGCAGTTCCTTTGTGGATTTGCTCTGCGAGAGTTTTATAAACGCCTCTTCTTCTGCCTTCATGTCTTCAGCGGGTTCCAGCTTGAGCGCCTTGGCCATTGACCTCTTTATTGCTGTTGCTGTAAGTGCGTCTTTCGATGCTATTTCCTTCGCAATCTTCATCATTTCTTCCTTTGAGTTTACAACTTCCTGGACAATTCCTTTCTCTTTAGCTTCCACTGCTGAAAGTATTTTGCCTGTGAGCGCAAGGTACATTGCATTTTTGTATCCAATCTCCTTAGGCAGGATAGTGTTTCCCCCCGCACCTGCATTAATGCCTATATTGACCTCTGGCTGCCCTATTTTTGAATTTTTGTCTGCAATAATTATATCTGTCCACTGGGAAAGTTCAAATCCACCGCCCAGAGCGTAACCTGTAAGGTATGAAATGAATATCTTTTCTGACCTGACCATGCTTTCCGCTATTGAGAGCATTTTTGATCTGAATGACCTGGCATTTTCCTCATCCATCCTGTACAGATCCTTAATATCCGCCCCTACAGAGAAGTCATCGATGAATGAATCCAGGACAACCACCCTCAGATCCCTGTCCTTTTCAAAATCCCTGATTGCACTGATTAATTCATCCAGCAATTCCTGGTTGATAGCGTTCCTTTTTTCAATCCTTGATAAAGAAATTTCACCAACATTTCCATCTTTGCCAACATGTATCATGAAAAACCATCCACACCATTCTATAATTTAAACGGCTTTAATCTTTTCATTCTGCCATTTCTTTTGCCTTCCTGAACAGATCAATAAATTCAATTTTGCTTATTCTTCCTGTATTCACATTTCTTGGGCTTGGGTGAAAGATGCATAAGATCTTGACATTGCCATACTGGTAAGCTTTGCCATTTTCGAACTTCCATCCCCTTACATCATTTCCCATTTCCTTTAATGACAACACAACAGAATCAAATGCTATTTTCCCGAGGGCAACGATAACCCTGAGATTTTTCATCAAACGCATTTCATTTTGAATATATCCGTTGCAGGTTGCTATTTCCATCCTTTCCGGCTTATTTTCCGGTGGCACGCATCTTACAGCAAGCGTTATGTAAGAGTCAATATACCTGAGTCCGTCATCCTTTGAAAGAGAGGTTTCCTGGTTTGTGATGCCTGCTTCACAGAGGCATGATATTAGAAATTCAGAACTTTTATCACCTGTAAAGACCCGCCCTGTCCTGTTTCCGCCTGATGCTGCAGGAGCAAGCCCTACAATCATAATTTTTCCATTTATGTCACCATATCCTGTAAGCGGTTTCCTCCAGAAAGTTTCAGATTCGTATTTTTTTGAATTTTCAAGGACATGTTCCCTGAATTCAACAAGCCTTGGGCATTTCCGGCACTCAGTGATTTCCGTATTAAGAGCTGGCAGGGGATATTCATCCATAAGGGGAATATGGCTTTATTCCTATAAAGGAAGTTCCCTGATTGCAGGCTCTCCGCAGAGCGTTCAGGGTGCACACCCATTCCTATAGAGAATGTACTATACAGGGAAGAGGAAAAAACTTCTTTGCTGGCTTTGCAATGTTGATGTGTGGGTAATTTTGTTTTGCCCATGCTTATAAGCCAATTCCCCTAATTTTAACCTGCCGGGCAATTTGGTTCATTTTTCAGTTTTTAACACTGCATGGTTTGGCTGAAAGCCCAGCAGTTTTCCCTCAAATTATGTGTTCATTTTTTCCTGGAAAGTACGTTGCCTGTAGTAGTATATAAACGACGTGATGGGAATAACTATCATGAGGATAAGGAAGGCGGCCGCTGACCCGGCATGCAGGACCCCGGTAGTGATAAGGCTGTAGGATGACAGTGCAAGCGTGGACCAGTTTGGTGGAGCCAGGAAAAGGGTGGATGCATAGTCAATTGATGATCTGACCGTAACGAAGAGAAACCCTTCCAGAATGCCGGGGAGCACAAGAGGGAATAGTATTTTTGTGAAAAGGTTGTATGTTTTTTTCCCCATTACACTTGCAGCTTCAAGAAGGCTGTTTGACAGTGCATCGAACGATATGGAAACAGAACTGCTTGCATATCCAAGCCTTCCGGTTGTGTAACCAAGGATGAGCATAACAGGCATTCCGCCAAGAAGGAATCCCGTGTACTGATTGTTGTATAGTGATAGAAAACTTATCCCTATGATTACGTTCGACATTGCGAATGCCAGCATTATAACAAAGTTGAGCAATCTTCTGGAACGGGCTCCTGAAATTTTTGCATTGTACGAGATAAGGACGGAGATAAATACCGCAAGTACACCTGCGGAAATCGTTGTCAGGATGGTAGCGTAAATTGAGAATGGATAGAGGTTCATTGCTGCAGAAAAGCCAGAGAGGCTAAATTTTTGAGGAAATACAGACAGTATCCATACGCTTGAAAAACCGCTGAAACATATAATGGCAATCTCAACCACAGGCAGGAGGCTTATGATCGTGGAATATATTATCAGGGCACCTTTGGTGAATCTTCCCTTGATCATGTTCTGATGGAACCCCTTTCCCTGTATGGTGGCTATTGGTTTTCTTGTGAGGAGGCTCTGTATCACTATGGCTACAAGATTGATCAGGAACAGGACAAAGAGCATTGAAGTGGCAATTTGCCAGTTAAAGAATGAGAACAGCTCTGTATATGCCGAGGCACTGAGCACAGAAAAGGCAGGAGGAGCAAGAAGAAGTGGAACTGACAGGGACCCCGTGGTAAGGAGGAAAACTATAACCATCCCTGAAATTATTCCGGGTGCAAGGAGGGGGGCAGTGACACCAAAAAAGGTTTTGATCCTGGAATTTCCATTGGCTAGTGAAGCCTCAACAAGCCTGTAATCAAGGTTGTTAAATGAGAGGGTTACGTAGTTCACCATAAAAGGTATCATGGCTATGGTCATGACACTGAGAAGCCCATAAAACGAGTAGATGAACAAGAGATGGCTTCCAGATATGCTATTCATTATGATGAAAACGTATGCAATGATAAAGCCCGGTATGGCCAGGCTGATCATCAGCATTGTCCGGATGATTATTTTGGCCCTGGAATCCGTCCTGCTGAACAGGATGGCGATAGGAAGCGAAAGCAGGAATGATGCAAACACAACTGATATGCCGAGAATGACCGTGTGCAGCACTGCCATTGAATACCTGTGATTTGTGAACACGGATACATAGCCCGACAATGATGGCTTTAATTTGGCAGGATCAGTAAAAAGAAGGAGTATTCCATTAGGAACACCTACCAAAGATGTGATGAAAAAACTTGCAAGTGGCAGAATGATTAAAAATAGAAAAATAATGGAAATAATTATGTCGAATTTTAGCCCTCTTCTCTTCATAGTCCGAGAGCCATCCAGAAGCTAAATAAAAGGGTGCTGTAACTGGAGTAATTTTGAGGGAGAGCCTGGTTCATGGAACCGGATTGAAGTGCCTGTCCTGAAATGGTGGGCTGTGCCACGGATGGACTAGCGCTGGAGAGGTTATTAAACAGGCCGGTTATGTAGCCAAAGTTGACTGTTGTGAATGTCTGGTTGTATGGGAAAATGTCATTCTTCACCTTGGATATGGAATACGAACCTGCAGGAACTGGCACACCGCTTATTATTGGTGGCTTGTGGAATACGCTTGTAATGTTCTGCTGGCCCTGCTTTGAAAGAACCCAGTTTACAAAGTCCTTGGCATATTGCATGTGGGGAGCGCCGTTAACAATTGCCATTGCGGTTGGGCCCAACACAGTCGCGTTTGGTAGTGCTGGCACAAGGCTGTAACCGTTTTCTGCAGCAAACAGGCTTGGCAGGTATGTCCAGTCTATTGTTATTGCGGCTGATGAACTCTGCCCGAGGTAAGGTTCTGCAGCACAATCACCACTCTGTATTGGCTGCCCAACTGTGTTGTTCATTACTGCACTGACATATGCCTTGAAATTTGCCCTTCCAACACTAGTGTTGTTATGGGCTTTCTGAAGGAAATACTGGTACATCAGTGAGAAGTAAGCTATGCCGGTTGTCGTTGATGTGGAAGGGTTTTCCAGAACGATTTTACCCCTGTATGCAGAGTTGGTGAGGTTTAGGAACGATGTTGGAAATGGAGAACTTCCAAGGTTTTTGGTATTAACTGACATCCCAAGAACAGCGTAGGTAAAGGGATACCACTTCCATGTTGCAGATCTCCAGAGGCCCCCGTGCAGGTATTGAGTTTGGTTGGATATTGCAGAAGGGGCATAACTGTAGAAAATCCCATGTGATTCTGCACTGATATAGGCAGATGGAGCTCCTCCAAAGAGAACGTCAGCAACAGGGCTGGATGAATCTGCAATGAGTTTTCCCGTCAACGGCCCCATTGTGGCGTATGTGGGGACAACCTTTATGCCTGTGGCATTTGTAAAATTCGCAAAATACTTATTTGCAAGCGTCGATCCATAGTCAGCGTAAATAACAACTTCCTTGGTGTTTGTTTTTGTGGAACTGTAGTACGTGACTCCAATGGCTACTGCTGACCCTACTATGAGAACAGCAACAATAATGGCAATTAACGATTTCTTATTCATATGTCTTCATAAAGCTATTGAAACAAGTTGTTTAAGTATATTGTAATAAGAATATATATGTTATATATGTAGCCTTAATGGATCAATGTGGGCAAAATGCCTGTTTTGAATCACATACGAAAAAGAAATGCCTTGCCTTCGTTCGTGGAAAGCTTAACGGGTGATCCGTAATCCATCACGATGTCATCTTCAACTACTAAATTTATTGAATATCCATTTTCTAGGCTTATAATAAGATGATTATTTCCAGAATAGAACTTGTCCGAGATAACAGTTCCATTTATCCAGCCATTCCCGTCAATCTTGAGATCTGTGATCCGGGCAGAAATTTTGCACCTGTCGCCACTTG
>JAKAVO010000024.1 GCA_021817255.1 Thermoplasmata archaeon | reverse complement strand
AGCAATGCCATTTTCCCAATTTCGTCCTTCCCTGCTGCCATTGATTTGAGCCAGAATATCAACACAGAGGGTTTAATAATGGCCCTGAAAAGCAAATTCAAGAGTTTTTCCGAAACAAAGGATTTCAACGTTTATAACACATACAGGATGGTAAAAAATATTAAAAATAAGTGCTTGATGCGGCAGGGCAAACCATGTTCAATTTCACTTTTCAGCAACCCGGAACTTGAGTGGTCCCTGAGTTCAGGCTTATTTCAAGTGGTTGAGGATAAGCTCTCCTTATTGGAGGGAAAAGTTCCCACTGACCTTTCAGATCTTGTAAATGAATACGCAATGAAGGCGGAATGTATTGTAAAGAAATGGAAAAATATGAAATTGTTTTAGCACCTATTCTTTTTTATTCTCCGTGTGGTCTATTGTTTTTCCAAAGACCTTTCCTATTTCCCTGTAGCCTATCTTGGTATAGAAGTTAAGGGCAATGAGGTTAAGCGCGGGAAATTCTGCAGTAACCACTGTTATTTTCCTCTTTCTCATTTCCTGGTACAGGAAATCAAGCAATAGGTTGCCCACATTCTTTCTCCTTGCCTCAGGCATGATATAAAGATCAATGATACGTGCCTCGTAATTCGGAAGGTATGAAATTCTCTCCCTCACTTCAGCCTTCATCAGCCCGTATATCTTATTATTCTCCACGGCAACCAGAGAAATGATTTTTTCCCTGTCCTTGATGCATTTCAGGTAATAATTCCTGATTCCATCGCGGTTCTGTTCATTGGCAATAAATAATGAATCAAATTCACCATTCAGCCTCTTCATCCTCATTATGAGCCCTACGAACTCATCAATATCTGTTTCTTCTGCATGCCTAACTTCAATTTTTAAACTCTTCATTTATTCACCTCAGGTAATTGTTCTACAATATTCATTTTCATCATTTTTTCGAAATTCTCCCTGTTCACTCTGATAATCTCGCTTGCAGTCCTGTAATAACCTTCCTTGCTATCAACTTTTCTTGCAAGCTTTTCTTCAACAGTCGCCACAGCCACGGAAGAAGCCACCCTTGGATACAGTTCCCAGTCTCCCATAGTTGGGACTATATGGTCAGGCGTGGGATCCTTTACGTAATTGGCTATTTCGTACGAGGCTTTCACCATTATCCTGAAATTAACCCCTTTGGAGCGTGCATCAAGCACTCCCCTGAATACTCCCGGGAATACAAGGCTGTTATTGATCTGGTTTGGAAAATCACTCCTGCCGGTTGCAACCACCTTTGCACCTGCTGCCTTAGCGTCATCCGGCCATATCTCGGGAAGAGGATTGGCAAGGGCAAAGATTGCCGGATCCTTTTCCATGTTCTTTACCCATTCCGGTTTAATCAGGCCAGGCTGGGACTTTGCTGCAGAAACCACAACATCAGTCCCATGCATTGATTCTTTTATATCACCCTTCCTCCTTTCACCGTTAGTGACTAACGCGAGATCGTACTTCCATGGGTTGGATATCATGATTTTATCCAGATCTTCCCTTTCAGGTTCCAGTATTCCGTGTGAATCTACCATTATTATATTTTGAGGCTTGAATCCTGCTTCAATCATCAGATGCGCTGCTGCAATGTTTGCTGCACCGGAGCCTATGAGGGATACAGTTGCATCCTCTATCTTCTTGCCAGCAATTCTCAGTGAATTTATGAGTCCGGCTAGGATAATGCAGGCAGTTCCAAGCTGATCATCATGCCACGCGGGAATTGCAAGTTTTTGCTGAAGTTCTTTCAAAATAAAGAAGCATTTAGGGCTTTCAATATCCTCCAGGTTATAGCCTCCGAAGGAAGGTTCCAGAGCCATTGCAACCTTAATGAATTCTTCTTTGGAACTCACCCTCATTGGCAACGGAACTGCATTTACGCCTCCAAATAGATTGAATATCATTGCTTTCCCTTCCATAACAGGCATTGCAGCTTCAGGGCCAACATTCCCCAGCCCTAAAACTCTAGTTCCATCCGTTATGATGCCAATGGAATTCCATCTTCCCGTGAGTTCAAGGGACTCTTCGGGGTTTTTATTAATTACTCTGGAGACCTCTGCGACTCCAGGAGTGTACCAGTAAGAGAAATCGTTAATAGAAGAAACAGGGACATTTGGATAATTTCTTATCTTTCCCTTAAAATATCTGGAATATTCCACAGCTAATTTATTGAATTGCTGCGTTCTTTCTTCATTGTTCATCTAATAGAATAGTAAAACTGTTTATATAGGCTTCGAAATTATCATTCTATGGAAAAGGTTAGCAATGTCAAGCTAGACTGGAATATCATCCTATCTTCTCAGAAGAAAATGTTAAAGGAAAAGATCAAAGACCTCAGCGTTGATAATATATACGCACCAATTATTGAAATGCTAAACAACAATAAAATTCCGTCAAGAGTCATTATGTCAAACGGTGCCATTGGGCCATATGGCTATATTATGTCTCCGCAGGGTATTGATGACAGGCTGATATGCTCCATGGGATTCATGAATAAAGATGATTCATACAAGGCAAAAGGGTCAGATGTAGTTGAGTGGTTCTTGTCCATAGCTTCAAAAACTTCCAAACTGTTAATTCTTGACGGGATTTTCAATGGTGAGGGTTTCTTTGACGAATTGCCAAAATTCCACTTCAACAAGGCGTATAGGGTTAAGATGATTGGGAACCTTGATCTGGTCATAAAAAAGTTAGCCAAAGAATCACAGAAATTTATAGATTCCCATCATGATTTTATAGAGTTGCAGAACGATGAAATCTCATCCCGGGACATTGCGGCTGAGCAGTCAGGTTCATATAAAGGCACACCTGATGAATTCTTATTGATCTCAAAAAATGGAATGAACATTACTCCGGACGTAATCAACTCTGGATACTATGGAAAAATATTAACCACTCCGTCAAGAATAATAAATAACGGAGAGATAATTGGTTCGATCCAGGTAAGTGATGGTTCATACGAACTATTAAGGAATGAAACACCACTTCTCGTGGATTTATTTGTGGCCAAGAATTACCAGGGAAAAGGCTATGGAAGATACCTTATTTATCAGGCCAGCAAAAGCCTCAGGAACCTTGGATACAGCGACATCCAGTTGTGGGTAAACAGAAATTCCAATTCTTACGATTTTTACAGAAAAATGGGATTTGAGGAAGAAGGGGAAGATGACCTGATGTATTACAGGGATTTCAGGAATGAGTGATTTTTTAAAAAAACGTCTGCAATGTCCATAATTTTCATTGCCACTCTTGCCGTATTATAGGAATGAAGTCAGAAAATTAACAGCCAGTACACTTGCTGGAATTGATATATTATCATCAACAGGGTATCTTGACATGGATTCCGCTACAGTTGCTACGATCGCAAGAACTATGTAAACTGGGCCCAGAACCACGTAAGCAAAGATGGTGGTTGGAATCAGCATGAACAGGAACCCGGCAATACTTTTTTTCTTATTGTAGAATAGTTTTTTTGATTTTATGTTCACTCCGCCAATAGTGGCAAGAGAGTCACCAATTGCCATAGCAAATATTCCAATCTCAACAACTCTCCAACGGTATGAGAGGGCTATTAGGATCATTAAGCCTGCAATAAACCATAAACTGCCAATGCCTGGCTGGACATTGTTTCTTTCTAAGCGTAGAATAGCCTTTGAAAACCTCATATTTTTTTCGACAGCTGCAACATTTATGAACACTATGCTGATTAAGATTGCGAGCAACAGCCCTCCTTCAAGAAGTACCTTCGGGATATAGGCAATAGCAATCAAAATTATTATTCCGGAACCAATCTGAACGACATCCCTTTCAACCTCGACTTTCTTTTTTTTTCCTCTTTCCTTCTCATTATCCAGATTCATCAACCTTACGCTGTTGGAAAGCAACAATGAGATAGAAATTCCAAGCCCAAGGGAAAGTGTCTCGTGCAGCAACGGCAAAACACTAAAATTAAAGGCCCCGTTCAGGATGGAGATAAATATGAGTATAAATATAAATAAAAATGCGTTCTTTGAATAAAGTGCATTTATAGAAAGCGTGCTCAGCACTATAATTGCAAAATCTATGGTATCAGGGAATAGGATATAAATAGGCAATCCAATAAGAAGAGATACAATAAGTGAATAATCTATTAATTTGTACCCAAGCAAACCAAATAAGGTGATACTTCCGGCAATTATAATAACATTAAAGATTAAAAAATCAAGAAATATCACGGGATATAATTAATTACTCATATAAAAAATTGATTAAAGCGATTCATTGGGAAAATATTATATAAACAGAATTTTTCCAAGGTTACGGATGTTCTCTATCTTTCCGGTTTCAGTTTTTATACATTTGATATAGGAGAAGTTGAAAATATAGGAAGATGTAAGGATGCATTGAAGGAAAACTTAATGAAGTATGAAAAATATTCATAAATGTGGGCAAATTAAAATCCCGGATATTTGGACAAGCCATAACGAATAAATCATCCCTCACCTGTCCACACCCGGACAACTGCGAGGCGGTATTATAGTTACAGAAAATAAACCAGAAGAAAGTTTGTCCAAAAACTTTATCGCCCTCCTCTCCCAAGGGATTCCTGTGCAGGTAGTGGATTCCATACCAAGTGTAATATTTTTATGGATAATCTTGCAATATACCAAGTCTGCAATTCTGGGGAGCTTTTATGGAGACATTTCTGAATTGAGTATTTTGCTTATGATACCAATAAGCCTCTTTATTTCGAGATCAAGCGGTAAAAGGAAACTGTATTTAATGGCCCATTTTTTTATGTTGCTTTCCGGAGCCATTGTGCTCATAGTATTGTTAACAGGAAACAGGCTACTGGAATTGGCTGCCATATTCATAATGGGCTTTGTTGTCTCAGTTATGGGGTTGTTTTACAGATCAATAAATCAATTTTGGTCAAGGGAATTTTTAAAGGGGGAGCAGTACCAGAAAGGCAGTTCATACTATATGGTGATTTTTTTCGCCTCATATATTGCAAGTTTTGCCCTGGCAGGAGTTCTTACATACATTAACTATTATTATTCACTCGCAATTTACCTGGTTGGTGTATTACTTAGTATTCTGCTTATTTTTCGAATACACCCAGAGTCTGAAAGTTATGTACCCCAAGAAAGAAGATCCTTCAGGGAAAGCTATTCTGAGATAATCAAAAACAGATCAATGAAAGAGTACCTCATCTTCATATTCTTTGTGAACTGTATTGGCGCACCCCTCATGCTTGTCATCCTCGAACTGGTCATGACAAGATTTTCTAACTCATCTTTTGCTTTAACTATAATACTTACCGTAGGTATGGCGGGAGGACTGTTTGGTTCCCTCCTATCTGCAAAAATAAAGAAGGGAAATATAAAAAAATTCATGATTATATCATTGATACCTGTCGCTCTGACGATGTTTATACTCGCATTTTTATCTCAGTATATTCTTGTAACAATCGACCTCTTCTTTTATATATTCTTCTTTTCATTTCATTCACCATTCAGCGAGAATCTTCAATACAAAATAGCAGATCAAAATCAGGTTATTTATTTGTTTTCGATTCGTGATACGCTCAGAATAATAGCATACATTGTTTTTCTAACCATAGGTGGATTTTTAATCGAGTTCGTTGGAATAGACTATGCCCTCTATATGTCTACACTGCTGGCAGTGATTTCAATATTGATCATCTATGGATCAAAGGATCTGGCAAAATATACCGTTCAATAGGCAAATAGGGTTGAAAAAGAGTGAAAGCGGAAGGGAAATCAGCACTTCTGGCTAACTAAAGATCAGCAGGAGAAATATCTTTCTTATCCTAAGCCTCTGTATTGAGTTTCTTAATTATGTTTGGGTAATCTTTTATACAGGCTAAAGAAGCGCTTTAATGAAGCCCGATAAACCTTTAATATGTTTTTATCAATAACCGTAAAGAAGCACGCTGGGTGAAGAAAAAATGAATGTTATTGTAATAGTGACCGACAGCCTCAGGGCGGACTACGTATCATGTTATGGGAATAAATGGATTAAAACACCTAATTTTGAAAGGTTCTCAAAGAAATCAATGCGGGTGACACATGCTTACCCTGAAGGGCTTGCAACCATACCGGTAAGAACAGCATTGCTGACGGGAAGATATACACTCCCTTTCAGAGGATGGCAAGGGCTTGAACGAAGTGACATACTACTTCCAGAACTCCTCTGGGGGCACGGTGTTAAAACATCAATAATAGCTGATACCTACCACATGCACAAACCTGGCATGGGATTTGACAGGGGATTTGACCAGGTACAATGGATAAGGGGACAGGAATCGGATCAATACATCCAGGAAGGAAACGTTGATGATAAAATTGCCCTGCTGGATAAACCCCACCCATCGGACCCGGAACATGGCAAACGAATGGAGCAATATTTCAGGAACATCTCAAACGTGGACTGGAAAGACGAGAGCACTCATTTTGTGGCAAGAGTCTCAAACCACGCAACGCAATGGCTCGAAGATAATTCAGACGAAAATCCATTCTTTCTTTGGATCGACAGTTTTGATCCGCATGAGCCCTGGGATCCACCCGAGCCATTCTGGAGCATGTATGATGGAGGAGCTGGAGAAAAAAGCATAATCTCGCCAATTTACGGAAAGACAGAAGATTATCTTTCCGATGGTGAATTGAATCGTGTGAAGTCCCTCTATGCTGGTGAAATTTCACTTGTTGACAAATGGATCGGCAAGGTGTTTGACAAGATAAGAACGACAGGGCACATGTCAGATACCATGGTCATATGGCTTTCCGATCATGGTGAACCTCTTGGGGAACATGGTGTAGTGATGAAGGCAAGGCCCTGGCCATATGAAGAATTGATCAGAATTCCCCTTCTGGTGCATCATCCTGATGGGCTGATGGATGGCAAGTCAGTGAAGGGAATGGTCCAAACAGTGGATATTATGCCAACAGTATTGGAATTTCTCAATATAAATGAGAAGATGAAAGCGAATGGAGAACATATGCCCCCTGTTCATGGGTTGAGCATGGGGCCATTGCTCAAGGGAGAATATGAAACGCTGAGGAAATATGCGGTTAGCGGCTATTTCAAAAAATCCTGGAGCATAACTGATGGAAACTGGAAGTATATAACCTTCCTTGAAGAAGAGGCAACGAGATATTTAGCCTGTGATATAACGGAACAAATTGGTAAAAAGGCCTCTGACAAGAAAATCAGCCCTCTTTCATATGATCTTCTGAAACTGAATCTGGATACAAGGGGTGAACCATCCTCTCTTGTAAGGGAACCTGAACTTTATGACCTGGAGAAAGACCCTGGCGAAAAGATCAATCTGCTGAAACAGTCAGGGCAGGTACCAGATGCCGGAAAAACACTGGAACTTGAATTGAGAAGATTTATGGATGCACTCGCAATGCATGAATCTGTTAAGAACAGCCCGATGCCATATTTCGACTTTTTGGGTAGACTGATTGGAAAGAGCCGTTAAATTTCTGCTTAATGGCTCTCTTCAACATGGCAACTTGTTTCCTGTAGAACACCTGAACAGGCTTGGGGTCGCGGGACTATTACAAATTTTTCAAAAAAAATGCAATGGGATATCCAGACACCAATGATATATGGGAGTGCGCGGGAAAAGTGCAATTATGTGTTACCTGGAGCTACTCCTCGTCCGTCACATCTCCTTTAAAGGTTTTTGGAACGGCAAGAACTTTTGTCCTTATTGGATATTTAGCTATGCCATCGTTGTGTTTCTTTCTTATGCTATTTCCGGCAAACATATCCTGGGGAACGGAACCTTCGCACTGGGCGGTTGTTTCTATGTTAAGCATACGACAGATTGTTGGGACAACGTCGGTCAAAAAAATAGGATGGCTGCGCCTATACCCGTTTTTCAATCCAGGGCCGGATGCCATGAATGTAGCATAATTCGATGAGAATTCGGTTTCAGAAGTGGGTGGCTGGGATCCATGGTTTGCACCTCCTGTCTTCCACACAACCCTTTTTTCCCCCAATGATACAACTTCACTTCCGCTCCATACATATCCTCTGTCAAAGACAAGAGCTATATCCCCTATTCCTTCCCCCCATAATCCGGCGACACTGGCTTCTTCCTTTCTCAGAACTGACGCAAATGGTGAAAGCCCATTATCCGGATCCCTTATTGATAGTATGGCTGATCTCACTTCATCACGGAAACTTTCGTATTCTGAAGGATCGATTACTCCCTCTGGATCCCTTCCCTTAACGTTCAGGTATACATGAGAAAGGTTGGCAAAGACTTTTGAAGAGGATAGATCAACCTTGGGGACTCCATCAACCACATTAATCTTACTCCATCCTTTTTCCATAAATAGATTATATAACGAAACACGGTGATGGTTCGGAATATTTCCATGATCCGACACAACAACAAAGGCGTCCTGATCCGCCGAACCTGCCATGAGCTTGCCAATGAGTTCATCTGCAAGAATATATCCTTCCCGTAACATTTCTATTGCTTTTGCCTCACTTTCCCCGCCCTTAAAATCACTGCCTGTTTTGTCCGCCTTCCCTAGAAAAGAATGCTGGAGTGAGTCAATATAATGCCAGTGCAGAAAGAACATAGAGACACCGTATTCCTTCTGCATAAAGCCGAAGCTCTTTACTATCCAGTTAATTTTATACCGGGCCTCATCCATGAATGTATCTCTGTCAATCAGGCCGGCGAGATAGAGCTTGCCAACGTCATCATTTATGTATGGTCCAACATCATTGCCCAGTTTTATGCCAATTTCCTCTGGAACACAAAAATCATTGTCCGTATACATACTGCTTTGATATATCCTTGTCACCATGTCGTTGCCACTGGAAACACTTTGGAGCAATTTCCATCTGACGTTGGCAGTGCCATTATCAACACTGATTTTTTTCCAGCCACTCCACTTGCCTCTCTCGAGGACAACTTCAATACCATCAACCGTCAGAACAACGGAATTTGTTGGCTCTTCCACCTTATTATGCAGTATAATAGCCTTCTGGCCATAACCGTTCTTAAATTTCAAATCCACCTGTGTTTTTTCATCCTTATCCCATGGTTGTGCCCAGAGTTCCCACTTGGAGTCTTTCTTCCTTTCAGCATGCCCAATATTATAAACACGTGATGTTGACAAACCAAAATAGTCTCTGTTTGGGCCATAAAACCAGTCTATATGATAGATTCCATCCTGGTTGGAGGGGTAACCAATGTAATTAAAAAGAGCCGATTTACGTCCCTGTGCCAGAGATGATTCCCACAGATATTCTGCACTGCATACGGTTGATGTCATGCATTCATCGAAGTGGTCTTCATCCAGGCTTTCCCCTGCACGATGGGTCCCCCATAGAAAAACACCGTGTGTTCCAGAGCTTGCACCTGTTGAAATAGTAGCCCAGTTTGTTGGAGTAAAAACGGGGAGGCTTGAAATAGCCTTTGAGAATACGCCCTTCGCCATCAATTTGGATATGTTTGGAAGCTTTCCCTCTTCCAGAAATCTTTCCAAAATCTTTGGTGACATTCCATCTATTCCTACAAGATACAAATTTCCATTTTTGCCCGTCATTTACAATCTCGAATGGATTTCATATAATTTATTAAAATTTGTGCTGTAAACAATCGAAATCTCTGCAAATATATTGAATAATTAATCATTTTTAATTTTGGTTTTCTTATAATACATATTCAATTCCGACTGAACTTTCCAGATCGGGCCTCTCTGGATGCGTTCCTATGAGTGGATGGGATGTTGTCTACAGGTTGAAAATTGGAAAAAAGGAATCAATATGTATTCATTTTGCCAGTCTGGACAAAGCAGCCCTTAGATTTCCATCGCATTCTTTCAGGATTTTATGGGCATTTTCTAGCTTCATCGGGTAAATGATCATGATTGTTGCGGCTTTGATGTCCCAATTTGCCTCCACCAGAACGCTGAAAACTGTATCCCGATCAGATCCCGTTATTCTTCTTACTATGTTTACCATTCTTTCCCTCAGTTTTTCATTTGCCGGGCGAAGATCTATCATAAGATTGTCATACACCTTTCCGAGCCTTACAAAGACAGCCGTAGAGATCATGTTCAAAACGAGTTTTTCTGATGTTCCGGCTTTCATCCTTGATGAACCTGCAATCACTTCCGGCCCAACCAGCAACGTCACCATATAATCACAATATTCTTTTACTACAGGGTTTGAGACGTTTACAATTGCACCGGTTGCAGCACCGAGTTCCTTTGCCCTCTTAAGTGCTCCAATAACGTATGGGGCTTTTCCCGAAGCAACTATTCCTATAACAAGGTCATTCTTTCCCACACCAAGCTTATCCATCTCCCCAATGCCTGAAGATTGACTATCTTCCGCACCTTCAGTAGGCTGGATAATTGAGTTAAATCCACCCGCTATAACAGGAACTACGGTTCCAAGGGGGATCCCAAACGTTGGGATGCATTCGGCAGCGTCCAGGATGCCCAGCCTACCGGCAGTTCCCGCCCCAATATAAATCAGCCTGCCGCCATTTCCTATCCGCTTAACGGCTTCATCAACAATTCCAACTATTGACGGAATGGCTTTTTCAACGACACCAGGAACGATTTTATCCTCATCATTTATTATTTTGAGCAGGGATGTGGTGTCCCTGGTGTCAAGGGAGGAAAAGCGGCCTGAGATTTCCTCGGTTTCAATATGGCTGTATAAATCCTCTTTCCCACCTATAAAGCATCACCCGTAAAGAAAGCACAAAACCTCGTGATCCGAGCTGACTTTCACATTGTGTGGAGATTCTGCACTGCATCTGCTCATGGCATGCGGGCACCTGTCAGCGAACCTGCATCCTTCATTTCCAGCTGGCATTAATTGCTTAATATCTGCTTCTTCATTAAAGGATAGGTAGTCCCTGGCCTCTTCGAGATTGGTTGATGGAACTGAGTCTATCAGAAGCTTGGTGTAGGGATGCATAGGGCTATTCATAACCTCACTCATTTTTCCATGTTCAACAATTGTTCCTTTGTAGAATATCAGGATTCTGTCTCCCATAAACTTGGCCGTTGCAATATCATGTGTTATGAACATGATTGATACACCCTTGGATTCTTTGAGCCTTTTCATTGTATTAAGTATCTCAGCCCTCAGGGAAACATCAAGCATTGAAACAGGCTCATCCGCGACGATGAATTTAGGGGCTGTTATAAGTGCCCTTGCAATTGAAACACGCTGTCTTTGCCCACCACTCAACTCACCAGGCCTCTTCCCGAGAAATTCCTCCGCGGGCCTCAGCCCGGTCATTTCAAGATAGCTAATGACTGTATCACGCTTCTCTTTAGCAGACATTTTCTTCATGAAAATGTTCAGCGGCTGCTTTGTGCTAGCTTCTATAGAGTAAAGTGGGTTTAATGAGTCATAAGGATCCTGAAGGATCATCTGCACATTCCTCCTGAACTCCAGAATACTTTTTGATTTCATCTTGAAGATATCCTTCCCCTCGAAGAATATGCTGCCGGAATTAGGTTCCATGAGCCGTACCATCAATCTTCCAAGAGTAGTCTTTCCACTTCCGCTTTCCCCTACAATCGATACAATCTCGTTAGGCTTAATCGTGAATGATACGTTCGCAACCGCTTCAACTGTTGGGGTTGATCTGCTTCTTTTGCCAACTCCTCTGGTAGCTCGAAATGATTTCACCAGATCCTTGACCTCAATTATGGGTTCCATCGTTTATCACCTCTGCGTTATGGCACGATACCATGTGCCCGGGGGATATTTCCCTAAAGTCTGGCGTCTGGGATGTGCATATTCCACTCGCGTATTTGCATCTGGGTGCAAAGGCACATCCGACAACGTCTTTAGACATATCAGGAGGATAACCCGGCATTTCGAAAAGTTCTTTTCTTTCATCTTTTAATCTTGGGATTGTGGCTATTAACCCTATTGAATAAGGGTGGCGCGGATTTGTAAACAGTTCGTTCATCGGGGCAAGCTCCACAAGCGAGCCATCGTACATTACACCAACCCTCTGGGCAAGAGAAGCGAGTAAAGATATGTCGTGTGTTATGAATATGATGGAAAGGTTGAGTTCACTCTTTGTTTCCACCAGCAGTTTCAATATTTTTCTCTGCACAACAACATCAAGTGCTGTGGTCGGCTCGTCTGCAATCACAAGTTCCGGATTGCACAGAAGAGACATTGCAATTGCACAGCGTTGTTTCATTCCACCACTCAGTTCATGGGGGTACGAATATCTCACAAATGAAGGAAGTTCAGCAAGTCTCAGATAGCTATCTATGCGTGCACTAATTTCGCTCTTTTTGTATCCATGCCAGAACATCGCATCCGCGAACTGATCCTCGATGCGGGTAACCGGATTAAGGGAATTCATGGAACTCTGAAATATCATGGAAATATGCTTCCACCTTAACCTTCGCATGCGGGATTCAGAGAGTTTCAGTATATTCGAACTGATAATCTCTCCTTTTGAGCTTTGCCTGTTTAAGATCATTTTATCTGCTGTTATCTTTGTTGATTCAGGAAGAATCCTGAGTAACGACATGCCAAATGTGGATTTTCCGCTTCCGCTTTCACCGACGAGTCCGAGAACCTCTCCCTCTTCCATTTTGATAGAAAGATTCCTGATTGCGTGAACGGTTTTGGATTTCATTTCATAGAATACGTTTAGGTTCTCTATTTCAAGTAATGTCATTTCTTGTTACCTCCTGTTGTTTGACAGCATCACATCGGATATTCCATTGGCAAGCATGTTAAGCCCAAGGCCAAGGATTCCTATTGCAAGTCCAGGTGGCACTATCCACCACCATGCATTCTGGATAGCGGCATCTTCTGTTTGAGCCCAGTAAAGCATTGTTCCCCAGTTTATGGAATTAATATTTCCAAGCCCAAAAAATGCAAGGCCAGCCTGGGCTATAATAGCACCAATTACAAGGAATATTATGTTAATGAAAATAATAGGGAGCATATTGGGCAGTATATCCTTAAACATTATTTTGATATGGCTTTCACCTGATATTCTTGAGGCTGTTACAAATCCACTTTCTTTTAGGGACAGAACCTGTGACCTTACAATTCTTGACATAAATGGCCAGGACAAAATAGAAAGTATTAGGATAGTAGAGTTGGTCGTCGGGGGGAGATAGGCTGAAAGGATTACAAGAAGGGGAAATGCAGGGATGATCAGCAGCATATCAACACCTCTCATCAGTGCCTCATCTACGTACTTTCCGAGATATCCTGCTGTGAGCCCTACTGAAACACCTATCAAGCCAGAAAAGAATGCGACTGCAAACCCAACATACATAGATGTGGTAGTGCCTATTACGAACCATGAAAATATATCCTGGCCGAGGTAATTTGTTCCGAACAGGTGCGCCGAGGATGGAGGGGCCCATAACGGGCCAGTGGAAGAAAGTGGATTATATGGGGCTATAAATTTGCCGAAAATTCCTAAAATTGAGAAAAATGCCAGAATAGAAAATCCAAATGCGATCCTTTTGCTCTTAAAAAGCGATCTTAAAAGATGGGCAGCCATTCTTGCATTTGACGCAAATTGGCTTCTAAATTCAGGGTTCCTTGGATCTACATTCAACGGAGGCTCACCCTGGGATCAAGATATGTATACAGAACGTCTACCATAAAATTTGCCAAAATGACCATAAGGCTGATTATGAGAAAGATTCCCTGCATTAAGGGGTAATCTTCATTCTGTATTGCGCTGAATAATGTGTAACCAACACCAGGATATGCAAAAAGGTATTCTATCATGAGGGCTCCTCCAACCACATAACCCAGTGATAAACCTACGTGTGTTGTCACTGGCAATACTGCATTCCTCGCAGCGTACCTGTTTTTCACAACGTAATCTGGAAGGCCTTTTGCGACGGCTGTTTTAATGTAGTCCTGCTGCATCACTGTTACCATAGTATTTCTCATCTGCAGCGCGTATGTTGGCAAAAGAGCCACTACAAGA
>JAKAVO010000054.1 GCA_021817255.1 Thermoplasmata archaeon | reverse complement strand
TCCCACATTTAACACTCCTTATTTTTAGGCGATATTAGAATGAAATATAAAAACCTGCATAGATTTATTGAATAAAGGATTTAAGCCATGTTTACATGGATTTTTATGGAGAAGGGTCTTGAGATTTCTTTCCAGCTCCAGAGCGGCTTGGAAAGCATAGAGATAGTTGAGGCACTGGCAAATATGATCGGAAACAGGTACAAGGGATCACTGGTTTCTGACTGGAGGATCTTTCACGTTACACTGGGCAACGAGAAGTTTTTCAAGGTGCTGTATACTGGAAACAGGGTAGGAAAGATCCACAGGCACAATGAAAAGGAGATAAGAGAAGCCTTTGACACGCTTTCGAAGAGCACATATCAGGACCTGATGCAACAATATTCAAAGGTTAAGATTACTCCTAATTTTGAAACCAGGCCAATAAAGGAATTGAAAGAGGAATATGACCTGTGGGATGATAAATTATGGCAGTATATATGAATCTGGATTATTCATCAGATAAAGTTTCCCTCAGTACGGATGTAACATAACCCTTGACCTGATCGAATGATAGTTTCGGGGGCATCGGTTTTTCATCTGGATCAACTATTACCTCAAGTACTCCTGGTGACTGGACAGAAAGGAATTCATCAATAGCGGCGTCGAGATCCGCAATTTTTTCCACCCTACGGCCGTATATGCCGATCGCCTGTGCCAGTTTCGAAAAGTCTGGATTCAACAGATCCACGCCCCATTCTGGATATCCCATGACCTCCTGCTCAAATTTTATCATACCAAGTATAGAATTGTTGAAAACTACAATCTTGACATTTCTTTTGTATTTCCTTGCAGTTATGAGCTCTGACATTGTCATGGCAAAACTTCCGTCTCCGACCATTGCCACAACGGGCCTGTCAGATGCAAATGAAGCACCAACCGCTGCGGGTATGCCCGCTCCCATTGTGCCGAGCCATGGAGAAAACAGGAAAAGCTTTCCTGTATCTGTCCTGAAATTACGTACCCCCCAGACAGTTACATTTCCGGTATCAACAACCACGATTGAATTTTTCGCGACTTTCTTTGAAAGCCTGGCGGCGACAACTTCGGGACGCATTGGCTCTCGCTTATCATTTTCAGCTTTCTCCAGTTCTGAGACCCAGGAATCCTTGTCCTTAACGAAGGTTTGGTAAAATTTAGTCTTCTTTTCTTCTGGCTTGACAGATTTCAGGAAATCTGAAACTCTGCAGAGACACTGGATGGATGTGTTATATCGTTTACTAAGATTCTCTGGGTTTGTGTCAACCTGTATAATCTTAATATCTTTAGGTATAAATGCTGTATATGGAAAGGAGGTTCCGAGCAGGATCAAAAGATCTGCGCTCTTCATTGCATTTATCGATGCCTTGGAGCCAAGAAGGCCAAGACCTCCCAGGACCTTTGGATCAAAGTCGCTGTAAATGCCCTTTGCATTAACTGCGTAGATAACAGGTGCGCCTATCCTTTCAGCCAGGGATATCACATCTGAACCATGGCCAATCGTACCTCTGCCAGCAAGAATAAGTGGATTTTTACTAGCATTTATTGCTTCAGTTGATTCAGAAGGGTCAAAATTGTAAGATATTTCAGGATATTTTCCTATCGTTTTCACATCATTCGACTCCGCAGGCATTCTTAGTACATCCACGGGGAGGGTTATGTGGGCAACTCCACCCTTTATCTTTGCAGAATGACAGGCCATCGATACAATATATTGCGTGCTTTCAGGGTTCACTATCTGCTTGTTAAAGATTGAAACGTCGTCGAATAGTTTGTTCAGGTCGACCTCCTGAAAATAATCATGGCCTATCAAATCAGTTTCGACCTGACCGGTCAAGGCAATAACCGGCACGTGATCCATCTTAGCCTCATACAATCCGTTAAGCAGATGAATAGAACCTGGTCCGGAGGTGCCCATGCAGGCAACCGGCCGGCCAGTAACTTTTGCCTCAAACGCCGCTTCCAGAGCAGATCCTTCCTCATGTCTCCCCTGGACATAATGGATATTCTTGTTTCTTCTGATTGCATCAACCAGTGGATCTATTGAGTCACCGGGAATTCCGTAGATCCTTTCAACACCACTTGCAACGAGCGTTTCTATTATAACATCTGCTACAGTACTTCCCATAAACGAAAATCCGGCATGGTTAAAAAATGTGTTTGATTTATCTATCGAAGACTTAAAACCTCAATTTTTGTCGGATCTGCTGTTTGAATTCTAAGTTCCTCGTCGCCCTCTATTATTGAACCTTCTTTGTATTTCACCATGTCCGGAAGGATAAAACCGCTGCCGGATGTGACCCTTATGATCGATTCCTTACCTACCTTCAATACACAGATTTCATCTGCCTTGACAAAGTAATCGCTGATTGATCCCCTTGGTCCGGAACTGATTGTCTTCACATACCCCCAGGTTTCATCGACCCTGTTCCTGTATTCCTCCCTGACCGCTTCAAGATCCTTTTCACTGTCAATGCCCATCCAGAAAACGTCTTCTATATATG
>JAKAVO010000053.1 GCA_021817255.1 Thermoplasmata archaeon | reverse complement strand
CATGAAGTTAATCGGTATTGCTGATACAACATTTGCAAGATATGACATGGCTAAGTCAATTGTGGATGAACTGAATTCTACGGGGACAGGATTCAGGGTATCAAGGTATACCGTACCGGGAATAAAGGATCTGCCGGTTGCCAGCCTGATGCTTTTCAACTCCGGCTGCGATATCGTGATAGCATGTGGAATGCCCGGGAAAAAACCGGTTGACAAAATATCAGGGCAGGTCGCTTCAATGGGGTTAATGGAAGTCCAGTTAAAGGTTTCAAAACATATTATCGAAGTTTTTGTGCATGAAGATGAGGCATTGGATGACAGAGAACTGGCAATGCTGTGCGATCGGCGTGCAAGAGAGCACGCTTTAAACGCTTATAATTTAATTTTCTTCCCTGAAAGGCTGGCAAAGGAAGCCGGAAAGGGATTAAGGCAGGGATATGCAGATGCAGGGGACGTCATGGGCGAAGGAAAAAAAGGAAGTGGGATAACACATTAAGGAGGCAAAAAAATGAAAATAGGTATAGTTGTATCGGAATATAATTATGACATCACGATGATGATGCTGGAGAGGGCGAAAGATCATGTAAAGTTTCTTGGTGCGGAAGTTTCAGAAGTATTGAAAGTTCCAGGGACCTTTGAAATTCCACTGGGGGTAAGAAACCTGATTAGGGGTGGAAATGTTGACGGTGTTGTTACACTCGGTGCCGTTATTCAGGGGGAAACAGATCACGATGACATAATAATGCAGAATGCAGCAAGGAAAATTATGGATATATCCATTGATTCCGGAGTTCCTGTTTCTCTGGGCATAACAGGCCCGGGGCAAACCAGGCTGCAGGCAGAAGCAAGAATCGAAAAAGCAAAGAGCGCTGTGGAATCTGTTGTCAAGATGCTGAAAGCGGGCAAGAAATAATTATTCTTTTCTTATCTGTCCGAATGTGGAACTTATTTCCGCAAAAGCATTGTGCGGATGTATGCTCTCCTCACTTTCAGATGAGACTATCAATTTAACGTCATCCTTGATATTGGAAAACTTTCTGACCATATTATATGAGATATCCCTGATGATGTCCTCGACAAACATTGGGTTAAGGTGTGCTTTCACAACCATTTCTCCCTCATCCCTTCTCTTTAAAAGAGGCAAAAGAGAACCATTCATTCTATCTTCAACAAATTCTATCAGGTCCTTAATTTCAATTTCCAGTTTTTCGTTATATTCTAATGTTATTGTAACGTGATTTCTCTGGTTATGTGTTATCACCGGAATATTGTCAAGAAGCTCTTCCATTTCAGGCATCTTTTCCATCAGGATCGTCCTTGCAGTTTCCATTGCACAGGGGCAGGCGTTGATAACCATAATCTCCACTGACAGGGAAGTATTGCTCTTTCCGTTCCTGCCAAGTTCAGAAACAATGTTGACTTCGTATGGAACCAGTGAGTCCAATCCGCCGACAGAACTTCTGTTCAGGAAAATGGTTGTCTTCAGTTCAACAATAGATCTGGTTGAATATTCAAACCGTTTCAAGCATTCTTCACATATGTTCATAGCCATATGTTCAAGGGCATCTTTTTTTTCCTGTCCACTAACGATAGAATTTATTGCTTCTATCGTCCTTGACATGTCTGCACCCTTCCTCCATTCAGGAAGGTCCACAAAAACGTTCAGGCTAAGGGAGAGGTTAAAATTCTCTTTCCCCCGTTTTACAGACACAGGGACCCTTACATTCTTGACCCCAACCCTGTCAACCTTTAGAAGATGTTTAGGTTTTCCGCCCTGGACATCTTTATATTTATCCATTAATTGCCCCTATTTGCTTTTGCCTTCGTTATATGCCTTCTTTATCATTTCCTCTATTTCTTTGTATTTCTCTTCTAATGCCTTTTGTTGCTTGGCTATGGTATTTATCCTTATTTCACTGAGTTCCTTCTGCTCTTTCAGTTCTTCCACTAGTTTATTCCTGTCATCCACTTTGTAAAGAACAGGGCCGACGCTTCTATAAATGGGATTTCCATCTGTTACTTTGTCCAACTCTTCAATAGTTTTGCTTAATTCTTTAATTCTGACTTCCAGTTGATATTTCTGAGAACCAATCTGTTCTATCTGGTTTTCTATCTGTTGAGCCTGCCTGATCTGGTTTTGCAAATAATTACTGATACCTCCTTCCACTCATTACACCTCTTTAAATACTCTGTCCGCAATTAGAATCCATCTGGTTATGGAGCCCAATGCGGCTCTAATTGCAACAGTATCCGTCGCCTCTATATAAATTTGAAAGAAATCCTCTGATTCTTCAACATTTATGGAACTCCTGCCTGAAATTTCGTCAATGTTTGGGAATAAGGCCTGCATATGCTTGATGTATTTTGCCTTTTCAAATTTGAGGACAACAGAATATTTGCCACTTGCCACAGATAAGGTATGCATTCAACTCAAAAATATTTATGCCAGATCGTATTTTCCCAGCATGGGCTTGTGGCCTAGTCTGGATAAGGCACCGTCCTTCTAAGTCGGTGATCGTGGGTCCGAATCCCACCAAGCCCGTATTTAATGGGGTCCGAATCAATTTAATGAATGATTTTTCACTCTAACTTCACTACCTATATTCT
>JAKAVO010000052.1 GCA_021817255.1 Thermoplasmata archaeon | reverse complement strand
TAGACATATAATAAGTTTTTCCTTTAGCAAATGTGTGGCTGACCGTAAGATAATCCGAAGTTAAACCCATTCCGGCTACAACCAGAATGATCCCAATAACGATAATGGCAAGGCCTGCCTTGACTACTTTTTTCCTCAATGTCTTCCCTTCCACATCGGATTGGAGTAAATTAACTTGATCAAAATAGATATGCAAAGATGAATAATAATGCGAAAAACTCCTGTGGGTTGCTTTTATCGGTGAATGAAATTATAGATGCCACTTAAAACTTAAGTGTAAGAGTCGCATTCTGAATTATTGTCAAATCTGTTCATGAATGTGGTATCAAGTGGAAGCAAGGGAAATTCTACAATAATCTGGGACGAAAATGATGCACTGGTAGTTGATTTTGGCATTTCAGTTAAAAGATTCAAAAAGAGATATGAAGAACTCAATATGGAAGAAATACCCATATCTGTCCTGATAACACACGAACACGTTGACCACAGTTCGGGCCTTGGCGCAGCATCAAGAAATTTGAAGGCGGACATTTACCTGCGTGAAAAAACCAAATTGAAAATGGGCCTTGATAGTGCTTTTAACATAGGCGATGAGCTCACAATAGGCAATTTCTTCATAAGAAGCGTTTCTGTATCACATGATGCAGTGGACCCTGTGGGATATGTCATTGAAAACAGGGGAAGGAAGATCTCCATATTCTCGGATCTTGGTTTCTTCCCAATGGAAAATATTGATCTGGTTAAAGGTTCAGACATACTTGCAATTGAAGCAAATCATGATACAAATATGCTCAAAACCGGGCCTTATCCCGAAAATCTGAAGAAGAGAATAATGAGCCATTATGGACATCTTTCAAATGATCAGTGCGCCCTTGCCCTGGGAGAACTGAGCGAACAGGCGTCACAGATAATTCTTCTTCATCTTTCAGATGAAAACAATACCCACGAAATGGCACACAATACTATAAGAGACTTCCTCGATAACAGAAATATAAAATACAAGGGAATAGAATGCGCAAGGCAACTTTATGGATCGTCAATTTTTGAGGTGTAATGAAATGGAAAAAATAGGATTTATCGGAATGGGAAGAATGGGAGCCCCAATCTCAAAGAGGATAGGAGAGAAATTTGATCTGGCATCTGTATACAACAGGACTGAATCAAAAATACCGCAGGAAATGAGAAAGATCGCAGTAAAATCTATCTCAGAAGTCATGAACAATGCAGATATTATATTCATGATCCTGACGGATTCCGATGCTTCCTCTTCAGTAGTAAAGGAAATCATCAGGGTTGGGAGTGGAACAAAGAAGCTGATAGTGGACATGTCAACCATATCACTTGGGCAGAGCGTTGAAAACCACAGATCATGCAGCAGTGCAGGAATTGAATACCTGGACTGCCCTGTCATAGGAAGCGTCCCGGCAGCAGAAACTGGAACTCTTGCCGCTTCGTGCGGTGGATCGAGGGAGGCATTCAACAGAATAGTTCCAGCATTGAAAACGTTCACGTCAAGGCAGATATATGCAGGAGACTCAGGAAAGGGAATAGGAATGAAACTCGTCAACAATCTTATAATGGGCATCAACATGGTTGCAGTTTCTGAGGGTTTGTGCCTTTCCAGGGAACTGGGAATTGGGGATGATGTTTTTGCAGAAGCCGTGCAATCCGGAGGTGCAGCTTCAAAAATATTGGAACTCAAGGCAGGGAAGATCCAGAACGAAGACTTTTCACCGCAATTTCTGCTTGCCCATCAATATAAAGATCTGAATTATGCGCTTGAAGAGCAAAGCAGGCTGGGAATTCCATCGTTCCTGGGTTCAATTTCAAAAAGCATTTATTCGCTTGAAATGAAGGAACATGGAAAAGATGACATGAGCGCAGTCTCGCTCTTTTACAGAAAGAAGAAAAATGAATGACATTGTTGTTATAGCACTCTATTCTTTCCTTACAGCGTCTCTGCTTATTGCTTCATATTATGATATTAAGAAGAGGAGGATCTGGTACCTGATATTTGTGCCGGCTTTCGCCATCAGCCTGCTTATAAATGTGATTTTCTATAATATTGTGGTTTTTTCATTACTCAGCCTGCTGCTATTTTCACTGTTATTTTTTGCAACAAACACCAGGGTATTCATCGCCGGTTCTTCCGCCATCTCTGCCGTAGGGGCCATCCTAATTTTTTACATGGAGCCTGATCTTTTAATGCCATGGATTGTGGAAATCGTATTTGCAAACATGGTCATAGGGGAATTCCTTTTTGGCGTGGGTGATATCAAAGCACTTATCCTGGTAATATTCTCAACTGCCCCTTTCTACCTCAGCCTTCCATATTCCATCATAAGCCTGCCATTTTCCATCTTGTTCTTCTTAAACCTCGGTTTCAGTTCCATAGCAGCCACCATTTATTCTTTATATTATACATATATGAAAACAGGTACCTTTTCATACAGGGCGAAAGTCAAGGATAAGGACAAATTTAGTGAGATAGCATTCAAGAGTTACAAGAGAAATGGAAACACTTACGTAACTTACAATATACCATTTACGCTTTTCATTACAATAGCATTTATACTTACATCTTTATCTGTTTACCTATCCATATTAATGTGAGGCAGAAATGAAAAAGACCTTGATTTACAACCCTGAAAAA
>JAKAVO010000051.1 GCA_021817255.1 Thermoplasmata archaeon | reverse complement strand
AATTCGGGATATCTTCTACGACTGGGCCAATGTGGAGATGGCTATTATTAAAGAAGGTGAAGTCCTGGATATGAAAGAAATTAAAGGAAAAAGCATTAAACTCTGATCAAATATCTTTTCATTGGCTTATATGGACCCAGGAAGGGTCATCAACAAATTAAAAGAACTGGGGGCTAAGAGAATCCTTTTGCAATTGCCAGATGGCTTGAAACCGAATGTGTTTGAATATTTCAACGAGCTTTCAAAGAATTTCAGCGTTATGGTAAGCTCATCCGGATTTTATGGTGCCTGCGACACAGGGACAATGGATGAATGGAAAAACGTGGATGCAGTTGTGCAGATGGGGCACACCGAAATACCCAATATAAATTATAAAGTTCCAGTAATTTTTGAGGAATATATTAACGAAGAACATAGAAGCTTCAACGAACTTGATCTGTCTGAACTGGAAAAGAAGAACTATAAGAACATCAGCCTTGCTTATTCAATTCAATACAGGAAGAGTGCAGAAGAACTATCCCAATTTCTTTCAGAAAGAGGATTTAAGGTCAGCATCGGAAGGCATGACAGCAGGCTGAAATATGATGGGCAGTTGCTTGGCTGCAATTTTAGCCCACTGCATGATCAGGAAAGCCATGTGGATTGCCACATTATTGTATCAACAGGGGTATTTCACGCTCTTGGAGCTCAGCTCTCCGTGGAAAAAGAGGTGTTCATTCTGGACATGAGCGAACCCTTCAGGCTCAGATCTATGAAAGCTGAAGCTGAAAGGCACATAAGAAGAAGATTTGCAAATATGGCAAGGGCTCTTGAGGCGAAGAAGTTCGTCATAGTTGTTGATACTAAGATAGGGCAGTACAGGATGAAACTGGCAGAGAAAATGATGAAGGAAGTGCAGGGCATGGGAAAATCAGCTGTTCTTGCATATTCCAATGAATCCTCGCCTATAGAATACGAAAACATGATGGCAGACTGCATTATATTTACGGGATGCCCCAGGGTTGCAACCGACGATTTTGACAGATACAAATCCCCAATACTGACGGCTCAGGAATTTAACATGATATTCAAAAAGAAGGGAAATGGGAAATATATCATGGATGAAATTGTAACTGTTGACGCTATGCCGTGATTGTTTTTCCAATGAGGTAAGTTGGCCCTGCCTCAACTATTTCCACATCTTCCATTGAAAAAAGGGGAAGCTCACTTTTAATGACAACAGGCCTGTATGATTCATCCCTTCCAACGACTGTGCCTTTCTTTCCTTTTTCAGTGATGAATATCTTCATCTCCCTTCCAATAAATTCGCCCTGGTTTTGTGAAAGGATTTCCTTGTGTATCCTTGTATATTCCCCGCCCCATTTCTTGATAAGGTTTGAAGGAGGCATTTTCTTGTTGAAATCTCTCGTGTACTGCCTTGGAGAAAACGTTGTGATATTCACTATGTCTGGCCTGCTTTTATAAAGAAGTTCGCAGGTTTTCCGGAATGATTCATCATCACTGTCCGGATAGCCGGTTATTATATCTGTAGAAAAAACGCCATCCCTAAAGGCTGACCTGAATTTTTGGTTAATATGGTAATATGAGCCCACGGAGTATTCCCTGTTCATAAGCTCCAGAATTCGATCATCCCCATCCTGGACTGGCAGGTGCAGGAACTTGAAAACTTTCTCGTTTTTATATGAATCCAAAAGGCCGTCCACAATCTCCTCTGTATTCTTTGGCTCCATCATTCCAACCCTCAACCTGAAAAAATCTTCAATGGAGGTGGCTCTGTTGATCAGGGCTGGAAGCCTGATTCCAATATCCTTTCCGTAGGCTGCAGTATCCAGTGAACTGATCCTTATCTCCTTTTTTCCCCTCTGAAGGATCATGCTTATCTGGTTGCAAATTTTATCAGGTGTTCTCGATAGCAGTTTTCCCCTTGCAACCCTTGAGATGCAGAAGTTGCAGTTTCCAGTGCATCCCTGGTTTATGGGTATGCCATCGAGTATGGAAGGTTCTTTTATCTCAATGTTGTCAAGCTCTCCCTTGTAGAGAGACCTGAAATCTGCCTGGCTGATCACATTTACATTCTTTTCCACAAGTGTGCCATATGAAATTGGCGGGAGGCATCCAATGACTGTAGTCTGCCCCATTTCTGAGAGATATCCAATTCTTTCAAGCATTTTGTTCTCTGTTTTTTTTATTACCACACAGGTTCCAATAACCCTCAGGTCGGCTTCCTCAGGGTTCTGGGTTATTTTGTCATCTTCGTCCATTATTTTGTTAACATACAGGCCTGTTTCTGACTTCTCCTGGGTGCATCCGTATGATTCAACGTAAATTTTTCTAGACATCTGCCTGTGGGAATTTAACTCACCGTTAAAAGCTTTCATTATAATTTTTCCCCATCACGCTTTACACAAATTAACGCCTGCCGTGGAAGATTTGGAAATTTCGCTCCACGTTGAAAGCACCAGATTCAGCCCGATAAAACCTGTTGCAGGAATCACAGCAATTGGAAATTCTCCCCTTTTTGCAAACTATGGGAAAAATTGACTTTATGGCAATAAATCGTGGCAAAAATTAAATGTTCTTAATTTTTTAAAATAGATTCACTATTCTTCGTGAACTATTTTTCCTTCCCCAAAGACCATTTTAGGATAAGCATCCA
>JAKAVO010000005.1 GCA_021817255.1 Thermoplasmata archaeon | reverse complement strand
GAGGGCTGTAACTCGCCCTCATGAATCTGGATTCCGTAGTAATCGCGGGTCAACATCCCGCGGTGAATATGCCCCTGCTCCTTGCACACACCGCCTGTCAAACCATCCGAGCTGGTGTTGGATGAGGGTTAGTTCGAAAGGGTTGATTCGAATCTGATGTCAGTGAGGAGGGTTAAGTCATAACAAGGTATCCGTAGGGGAACCTGCGGATGGATCACCTCCTAAATATATACCTTGGCGGGCCACAAGCACACTCATTTCAGGTTTTTGCGTTTTTATCAACAAACTTTTTTAATAAGTATTCGTTAACTAGAGAATAGGGTAATTTATGTCAGTTGAAGAGGATCTCGTGGAAGTTCAAAAGAAGATCGAGAGAAGATTTTCTGGGATAGGGAAAGGCAAATACGCCAGGATAATTAAAATGGCAAAGAAGCCTGGATCCCAGGAATACGTCAAAGTACTGGCAATTACTGGTGCGGGGATTATCTTCCTAGGTGCCCTTGGCTTTATGATTTATTATCTGATGACTATTGTTTTTTGAGGGTTTATAATGAGCATACAGGAATATGAATGGATTGAGTGCGAAAGCAGAAATATCAGCTCTTATTGTGGCCATAAGGTGAACATACCTGTCACAATTAGAAATATCGAGAAGGAAAAAAGGACATTTAGAATTGAATTAACACTGGAATTTAAGCAGGCTGATCCCTCAATTATCTGGGAGATGGATTTTACAAACAATGACAGGGGCATTATCCAGTTCAGCCCGGAAGGAGACAGGGAGTTTGAAAGGAAAATTGAGCTCGATGGGCATGCAGTAAGGGAAATGATGTTTACTATTGACTCTCCAAAAGGCGGAAGCATTGATGACAGTGCAACAGTAAGAATAAGGATTGCATCCGAAGACGGCATCCATTCTGCAAATTTTACTGACCTGATTATGCTTAAACCCGTTATCATTGCAGTTAAGACAAATGTCGGGAAAGAACTTGAAGTTGCAACCAATTTAATAAATTCAGACGAAAAGGATATGGAAGAACGCTCTGTTTTAAATCCTGCAGCAAAAAAAGAGATTCTGGCTATTATGTCACCCTACGAACTGAGGGGATATTTTTACCTTGAAACTATGCATCCAGACAGAATACCCTATATAGGAAGATCAATGAGAAATTTCAAGGGAGTTGTTGAAGGTGCTATCAACATAGAAGAAATTAAGGAACAGCTGACACCTAAACCTGCGGTTTCCGGACTGGAACTTGGTTCTTTTATAGAACTGGTTAAGGGTCCGTTCAAGGGTGAAAAAGCCAGAATTATGAACATAGACCACGAAAAAGAGGAAGTAACCGTTCAATTTATTGAATCTGCAATGCTTATACCTGTGAAGGTCAAAGCTGAAGATATCAGAGTAATAGAAAGCGGAAAGAAACAATGAGTTTTAAAAGAGAATCAAGGGAAAGAAATGAAGCTAGATTTAGAAACATCCAGGAAACCTTAAAACATCCTTCAACTTTAATCCCTGATTGTCTGGACAGGGTAATGTTCTGCCCCTTCACAGCTTATGAAAAAAAGCTTGAAGGCAATGTTGACCTTTTAAAATTTGCCAAGTCCCACGATGAATTTCTACGAGGCCTTGCAGAAACCCAAAGGGCAATTAATGATGATGAAACATCATTTTCGGGACTTCTCAAAACTCCTCACGGAACCGCTACTTATTTCAAGAAAGGCGATACCGATCAATATGTTCTTGCCGGCATTCAAAATGAAAGGCATGATGTTTTCAGGATGTTGAGTTTTTCAAGAATTGTTTTATCAGGCAAAGCTGTTATATATTCAGCGGGTTCATACTACAGGTCCACCTGCAGAAACACCCCTCCCGAACCAAAATTTATTGAAAATGTTCTGAAAGAGGAGAACCTTTCATTCACAAAGGATGAAGCTACCGGCCTTCCTGTTGTGGGTGGAGGGGATGATAACATGGAGATTTACTTTTTTGGGGAGCCATTGTTATTGATCAGTTCTGCTTCAAAAGCAAACACTCCATTAAAAATGCTAAAGTATATCCTGTGCAAGGATCCAGTGCATATTATCACATTTAAGATTCCCAAGCTTTCAAGATTTTCAGAAAAATCCGAGGGTGCTATGTTTGCCAATTATTTAGCCGGAGGGTCATCTGATTCTGATTTCTTCCAGCAGGTAGTGTCTAAAAGGAGAAACAGCGCAAAGGCATCTGGATTGTTTTTAATAGGGTCCGAACCGTTCCCCGGCATAGATGCTTTCCTTTCTAAAATTAAGATATCAGACAATGAGAGAAAGGTCATTTCAGAACTCTGGCCAAAGGGGGAAGGCGTCTACATAGATGACTCAAGCCCAAGAAAGCTATTCGAAGCACTGTGGCCGGATATTGGGGAGCAGATAGTCGAGAATCTGTATCCAGGTGCATTGGAAAAACACAGGGACCTGATGAAAGGAAATCCAATAGAGATTCTTGAAAGGCTGGAAAGGACGAAAAAACTGGAAGAAACAAAGGATATGATGAAATTAAAACCATGGTCAACGCCTTCCACACAGTTAGCCGATCTGATTGTAACAGGAATTACAGAAGACGCAGATTCATTGACAGATTATATATCAAAAATGCCGATGAAGGAATCAGATAGCCAGGCTGTTGCATACTGTATTCAGGAAATATACAAATTGAACCGAAGCCAGTCATGGAAAATTTCAAATGATGCAATGGTTAAGGGGAAAATGATTATGGATTACGTTTCAAGAATTATTAACGCCCCGGACAACAACCCTGATTCCATATTTCAGGAAATATCCAAGATAATAAGGTGAAAAATGGCACGGCACGTCTTATCCAAAAAAGATCTTAAAGCTTTTTTCGAAAAGCTTAAAGAAAACAATCTCTGGGCAGATTTCTTCAACAATTCCAGCATAGAAGTGGAGGAACATAAAGGAAGAAAATGTTATTCAATTGGTGGAAGATTAATCGCATACGAAGAGGACAGGTTCCTTCCGTCCATTGATCTTCTTAATGCAGTTAGGCCGGATATATCATCGGTAACTGTTGACAACGGGGCAGTGCCTCACATCCTTAATGGAGCAAGGCTTTTCGGAAAAGGAATCACTCAAATTGGCAGCGGCATCAAAACCGGGAATCTCGTTTATGTAAAGGATCCCACTGGAAAATTCATTGCTGTAGGCATTGCATCAAAATCAACTGAAGAACTTGAGATTTCTAGAGACGGGCCAGCAGCTGACATAGTTATGTCACATTCAAAAAATCCCTGTGCCCAATAAAAGGTTAGTGGGAAATGTATTTATCCTCACTTTTCTTTTCACAAACATGGAAGAATTATTAAAAGTTGGATCTAAAATGCCAGATTTTGACACAATCGATCAGCATGGAAATAAAGTTAACTCAAAAGCACTGCTTGGAAAACCTGCAGTAATATATTTCTATCCCAAGGATGACACCCCCGGATGCACTGTGGAGGCTTGTGAATTCAGGGACAACATATCCCAGTTTAAGGACAAAGGAGTCAATGTTTTCGGAGTTTCCGTTGATGATCAGGCATCCCATAAGAGATTTGAAGAAAAGTTCAATCTCAATTTTCCCCTATTGGTGGACAAAGAGAAAAAGATTAGCGAAAAATTTGGAGTTCTTGGAGAAAGATCAGCAAAAAGAACCACCTTTATAGTTGATGATAAAGGAATAGTTGTTTACGTAATGCCAAAGGTATCCCCCAAAGGACACACCTCTGAGGTCATGGAACATTTAAAAGAGCTAAAATTGGTAAAGTAAAAATCAGGCTAAAACAAATTTATAGCCATAATAAATTATACCGCTTTTACCGTCTTCAGCTATTTTTCTGAAAACTTTGCGGACTCTTTTTCCTTCTTCAACCTCATCTTTTACGATGTCCACTATCTGGCCCGTTACCATTGGCCCCTCATCCAGCTTAATCAGCGCCAGGACATAAGGCTTCTGGCGTGAGAATGCTGGTGGTGCTTCATGAACTGTTGTGAAGGAATATATTTCACCATTTCCTGACAATTCATAATCCTCCATTTTTCCTATGGATTCCCTATGGCAGACAGGGCAGACATCCCTCGAAGGAAAATATATCCTGTTGCAATTTCCACACTTTTTTCCTAAAAGCCTGTACCTGTTTGGGCTCTCTCTCCACATTCTGGATAACTCTCCCATTTATTCCACCTCCAATATATGCACTACAGATGCAACGCCAGATCCAGCCATGTTGTGTATCATTGCTCTCTTGGCATCTTTAATCTGCCTCTTATTCGCCTTTCCTTTCAATTGCAAGTAGGCCTCCACCGCCTGGCCAACACCTGTAGCTCCAAACGGAAATCCCTTTGCTTTGAGGCCGCCAGATGGATTTACAGGCAATCTGTCATTCAGGCCTATGCCTTCTTCCACAAGTTCCTTTCCTTTGCCTTTTTCTGCAAACCCAAGATCTTCAAGAGCCATTAGCCCATAAATATTGTAAGAATCATGTATTTCAACAAAGGAGATATCGGAATTTTTCATATTGGCATCCTTTAGGGCTTTTCTTGCAGCAAGTTTTGTTGGCTCAACAGTATAGACTGATTCTCTGCTGTGCAGAGCGAATGGGCCCTGGGACATGGCAGATGATACAATTCTGACTCCTTCAATGGAATTTTTCTTTACATATTCTTCAGAAGCCAGGACGATGCTGGATGCCCCATCACTGAGAGGAGCACAGTCCATCAGATTAAGGGGTTCAGCAATCAACGTAGCTTTCATTGCCTGTTCCACTGTAATTTTATTTCTAAAATGTGCATTTTCATTCAGATTTGCGTTCATGTGATCATTCACTGATATCTTCGACAAAATCTCCTTTGGCACATTGAAATCTTTCATGTACTTTCTTGAGGAAAGGGCTGCAAGTGCAGCAGGAGTGGCCCCCTCAAACGCTTCCCATTCCCTGTCCAGTATGGATGAGGTTATGTCTATGTTTTCGCTTCCATACAGTTCCGTCATCTTTTCTGCCCCACCTACCATTACGATGTCATACTCGCCAGATTTGATAGCAAGGAAACCTTCCCTGATGGCTGCTCCGCCTGAGGCTGTTGAAGCCTCGATTCTCATGGACGGGATATATTCTGATGCAATTCCGGCATGATCTGACATCAATGCACTCAGGTGCTCCTGCATGCTTATGCCTCCGCCCAGGCTGTTTCCCATATAAATGGCACCTAAGTCCCTTGTCCTTATTCCTGCATTCTCAACTGCCTTTAGGCCAGCTTCCACCGCAATATCCCTGAGTGATCTATCCCATAGCTCACCGTATTTTGCTTCTCCTGCTCCAATAATATAAACGTTCTCACTCAACATTTTCACCCACTATCAACTTTTTCTTAAATTTAGCATACATTCCATAATCAAGGAATATTGTATCCTTAAGCATTTCCCTCACTGTTACAGCTCCTCTTTTATGCAGATTCTCTATCTCTGAAGTCACTTCTATATGGAAAGCATCTGAACCTGCACCAGAACCAAATGATACAGCCAATATTTTATCCCCGTCTTTTGCAACGTCCAGTATTGCCGAAAGGCCAACCATCATTGCTGCAGAATACGTATTTCCAATGACTGGCGTGAGCAATCCCTCATTGTACTGCTTTTCTTCAAAGCCTAGCAACTTCGCCGCTCTGGTAGGGAACTTTCCATTTGGCTGGTGGAAAACTGCATAGTCATAATCTTCTGGCTTTGTATTCATCCTTTCCATCAGTGCTTTTCCCGCAGAAACAACATGTTTGAAATAAGCAGGCTCACCCGTGAACCTTTCACCGTGCGTGGGATATGGCTGCCCTTCCCTTCTCCAGAAATCAGGCGTATCAGATGTTACGGACAAGGTTGACTTGATCTCTGCCGCTACATTCTCGCTGCCAATAATCATTGCAGTTCCACCCGCAGAAGCTGAATACTCAAGCACATCTCCTGGAGCTCCCTGCGATGTGTCAGCACCAATGGCCATTCCAGTTTTAATCATGCCGGCTTTGACCATTGCAAGGACATTTTGCATTCCTGCCGTGCCTGCTTTGCAAGCAAATTCATAATCAGCGGAAAACATATTGAATTTCGCACCTATAGCTGATGAAACTATTGTCGTTGTCGGTTTTACAGCATAAGGATGGCTTTCTGAGCCAATATACATGGCTTCAATCTTCTCCCCTTTTATTCCTCCCCTTTTTAGGGCTGTTCTTGCAGCTTCAACTGATATAGTCGCAACATCCTCATCAGGAGAAGGAACAGATTTGCTTAAAATATAAATTCCACTCTTGATGTTCTCAGGATCTTCACCCCAGATACGAGCAATTTCATCTGGTTTAATTCTATATTTAGGGATATAGCTCCCATAACTCACGATTCCACTTTTCTCCATATCTGGGGATAAAATTTCCAATATATTTAAAAATTGTTAAATATGACTTCGACAAATGACTAACTAAAAATGCATGTATTTGAATGCAGTTTACAACTGTACATCTGTGACAGATTTCTATAGTGTAAATAAATAATGAACATTCTTGATAAAAAATATATAGACATATCCCCTACCTAACTGGGAACAAAATGGATGAATTATCTGTAAACGCAAAAAAGGTTTACGATGCACTGAAAAAAATAAATGCTGTGGCTGAAGATAAGTTGAAAACTGCAGACGATATAATGAAAGCCTCAAATCTTGGCAAGGCACTCGTTAATGCGGCTCTGCAGGAACTGTTGACTAAATCTTACGTAAAGAGAATTGCAAGGCAAAAAAGTGCGGGTTATTACGTAATTAAGTAAATTATTCTGCACATAAATTTAAATAATCTCTTATGCATATAGAAACTGGGCAATGACCACTTTAATACTGAACATAGACAGGGATAACGACTACGGAGAAAAGTCCGGAATCAAGGGACCAGTTGTGGGGTACTCCCAGTGCTATAATGCCGCAGTAAAACTGATCACTGCCGATCCTGAAGACTCCGATGCAAACGCATTATTTGGAGCCCTCAAACATTATGAAAATTTACAGTCAAAGGGAGAAGACGTTGAAATAGCCCTTGTTACGGGAGATGATGATGTAGGGGAAAAATCGGACGAAATCATCTCAAAACAACTTGACGATGTATTTTCGGAAGGAAAATATAATGACTGCATATTAATTTCAGATGGTGCTGAGGATGATTATGTAATTCCATTGATTCTGTCAAGGACAAAAATAAGGTATGTTAAACATATAATAGTGCGCCACAACCAGAATATTGAATCGCTTTACTATTACGTGGTAAAAGCCATGAAAGACAAGAAATTTTTTAAGAAAATTTTCATTCCTATTGGCCTCATCCTCCTTGTTTATGGAGTTGCTGTCCTTTCATTTATAGCATTTTTCGATCTAACTGGCAAATTGACCACGAGCCCTTCGCTGTACGCTCTCACACTTGTTATCATAGTTCTTGGTGCGTATTTTACAGAAAGGGGTTTTGATCTGAGAACAAAGATCAACATGATTTTGAACGACGTAAAAGCCTATTCTGAGGAGGCAAGAGTCATGTTCATATCAACCATAGTTTCCATAGGCATATTCCTGGTTGGGATAACTTCAACCTATTCCATTCTTTATAATATCAGGATGCCCCCACTTGACAGATTACTGTTCTTCCTTCAGATATTCGGCATATGGGTTTATGTTTCAATAGTATCCAGGGCTCTTTTTAAGATTGCAGACATTTATATTGGTGGTTCACCAAGGTCAGATACTATTTTTTACGCAGTCTCGTTCTCCCTGTCAGCAGAACTGTTGATACTTGGAATTGTTGGATACCTGAGGTATTCCTTAAAGTATGTAGGATTTGGGCAGGCGCTTGAATCAGTGATTATAATTTCAGTTGGGATAGCTATTGCAATGATAACAGCTGCTATTCATAGAAAGAGGACGGCATTCCTGAGCTCAGGCAATTATACTAATAAAGATCAGTCATGATAATATGGGATGAATTGTACAATCAGATATGCAAAGAACTTTTGATTGACTGCAAATCCGATTATGATGCAACAAAAATCCTGAAGGAGTTTGCCATTCACCAGATCACATTTCTTGAAAAACTAAGAATTTTTAAATCAGAAAATTTTGTAATTTATGGGCCTGCTGGTGATTACGTCCAGGGAAAACCCTCAGGAAAGGTGACTGTGGTTGCAGACTCAGCAATAGAAAGGATCAGAAATTTTACTCCGGATATTATTGTTTCAGATATGGACGGCAATATTAAAAAAATCCTGAATTTCTGGAAAAAGGGATCATTGCTGTGCATCCATGCTCATGGGGACAATATTCCGGCATTAAGGAAATTCGTACCTCAGCTAGCGGGGAATTTCATAGGCACATGCCAGTCTTCTGAAACAGAAGGATTGTTAAATCTCCACGGTTTTACTGATGGAGACAGATCTGTTAAACTGGCCCAGTATCTGGAGGCTATGACTATCAGGCTAGACGGCTTCAACTTCACAACTCCACTCCCAAAGGCTGGGAGCAGAGAGAAAATCAAGAAATTGAAATTTGCTGAGATGATAATACTGGATTCAGCAAGGGAAAGAACAGGGAAAGATTACACAACTATTCCTGAAGTTTTTTAATTATCGCCCCGTTTTCGTAAACAACCGGGAAGGAAACCAAATCTCTTTGAAGGCAAATCTCAACATCTTTCTTTCCGCCAATAAGGGTCAACCTCTTTGTTCCCTGCCCTTTCCTCGTCAAATCTACGTAATAATCAAATTTTTCATTTCCTTTCTCAAGATAGTCTTTTACAAACATTCCGAAATAATAATCTTCATCGGCATAACCATCAGGCCTGCCAGATAAAACAGCGTCTATTGCATCAAATTTTTTCAATAAAGGAAGGGTGGCGAATATATTGATGTAGGAACAAATAAAAATTGCCTCCGACTCTTTGATCTTATTAAGAACTCTTGTTCCATTGGTTGATGTAAAGATAACAGTTTTTCCAGCCAGTTCAGTATTCATCACTTCATAGGGAGAATTGCTCATCTGAAAACCTGGCACCTTGAAGCCATATCTTTCTCCTGCGATGACATAATCTGGGTTGTCACTCTTTATTTTCTTTGCCACAGAAACTGAACTTACTGGTATTATCATGTTTGCGCCTCTTTTAAGCATCAGTGGCATAGTAGTGGTAGACCTGTATATGTCTATCAGTACTTTTGGGTTTTTAGAAAATGAATTTTCTTTCCTTCCGTTAACAATATTGACTTCCACACATGGTAAAAGTAAAAAAGTATTAAAATGAAACACACATACCCTTTGATTATCATGGCACAAGAAGTAAGAACAATGGTTGAAGGAGGCAAAGCATCCACAGGTCCACCGCTGGGGCCAGCCCTGGGACCACTGGGATTAAATTTAGGACAGGTAGTAAAGGAAATTAACGAGAAGACAAAAGATTTCGCGGGAATGCAGGTTCCTATTATCCTTACAGTACTGGATGCAACGAAAAAAACATATGAGATTAGAGTGGGGGTTCCACCCACATCAGCACTTTTAAAGAAAGAGCTGGGCATCCAGACAGCTTCCGGAAAAAGGAGAGAAGTAACTGCGGGAGATGCAACGCTTGAACAAATTAAGAAGGTAGCCATGGCAAAAAAGGACTCAATGATGGCACTGGACTTGAAGGGAGCAGTTCTTGAAGTCCTTGGAACAGCATTTTCTTCCGGAATAAAAGTGGAAGGAAAAGATGCAAGAGATGTCCAGAAATTAATAATTAGCGGAGAAATTAAGGTAGAATAAAGGAAAATATTTAATTCCATATTTCAATACGGGACAGAGAAGCTAGAGTAGAACAAACCCGTTTTACTGCGGCAATGCCTCAGGAGGGAAAAATGACAATAGAAGAAAAGGTGAAACAAGCATTAAAGGAATCAAAAGAGAGAAAATTTACAGAATCTTTTGATCTTTCAGTTAATCTGAAAGGGGTTGATTTAAGCAATCCAAAGAACAGGATAAGTGATGAAATATCACTTCCAAAGGGAAGGGGTAAGGAAATTAAAGTAGCCCTGTTCGGGAGTGAAGAAATGAGGGGGAAAGTAAAGGAAACTGCTGATTTTGTCTTCGGAGCAGAAGATTTATCCAAATTTGCAGAGGACAAGAAAGGATTCAAAAAGATAGTGAATCAGACAGACTTTTTCCTTGCAGAAGCAAACCTGATGACTACCATTGGAAGATCACTGGGGCAGGTCCTAGGTCCAAGAGGAAAGATACCAAGAGCAGTTCCACCAAGCCAGGACCCTTCAAACATCATATTGTCACTAAAGAAGACAGTAAGAGTGAGAAGCAGGGATAAAAGAACGTTCCACGTACCTGTGGGAATGAAAACAATGCCAGAAAAAGACATTGCTGATAACGTTAAAGAAGTAGTCAAGAGAATCACATCACATCTCGAAAAGGGATTTGGAAACATCGACAGCATTTATTTAAAAACAACAATGGGCAAAGCTGTCAAAATAGAAGAGGGTGATTTGTAATGACAGTTACACCACAGTGGAAGATAGATCTGGTTGATCACATTGCATCAACAATATCTGAGAGCCCTGTAACTGCATTTGTGAGTATTAAAGGAATAAGAAACAAGCAACTTCAGGGAATAAGAAGAGCTCTTAAGGGGGAAGCATCCATAAGAGTTGTCAGGGGAACACTCCTTGAGAAGGCACTGGAAAAGTCAGGAAAAAAGAACATCGAAAAATTAAAAGATTTCGTTGGAGGCCAGATTGCACTGGTCACAACAATAGATGCACCCGCCAAGCTTTACTCTAAGCTGGAAAAGAACAGGCAAAAATCAGCTGCGAGGGGAGGAGAAATTGCAGAGGAAGATATAGTAGTATCAGCTAAGGACACTAACTTCCCCCCAGGGCCAATGATCAGTGAATTCCAAAAGGTAGGGCTGCAGGCTGCAATCGAGAAGGGAAAAATAGTAATCAAAAAAGAAATGCTTTTTGTCAAGAAAGGAGATAAAATATCAAAGGAAAAGGCAAAGATACTCGAAAAACTGGAAATCTTCCCACTTGATGTTGGCCTTGACGTTGTATCTGCTTATGAAGATGGCATAATATTTGATAAAGAAGCAATGTCAATAACCCCCGAGAGAGTTATGCTGGATATAGCAAATGCATTCTCACAGGGTAAGTTCCTTGCGAAAGATATAACATTTATCGTCAAGGAAATCATGCCGGAATTGATAGTGAAAGCCAGGCTTCAGGCTGAGTCGCTTGCGATATCCGCTAACTTTGTGGATGAAAACAATATGTCAGCGTTTATCCTGAAAGCGATTTCCCAGGCTACCGCGCTTCAGAGTGAGGTCGAGGGAGAGCCCGAGGAAGCTAAGGAAGAGACGAAAGAAGAAAAGCCCAAAGAAGAAGACGGGGCTGCAGGGTTTGGAGCCCTGTTTGGATAAAGAGGAGGTAAAAAGAATGGAATATATATACGGAGCCCTGTTGCTACATGCAGCAGGAAAAGAAGTTGATGAGGACAAACTGAAAAAAGTGCTAGAGCAGGCTGGGTTAACTCCAGACGAAGCAAGGCTTAAATCTTTAGTATCAAGCCTTAAGGATGTCAATATTGAGGATGTTATAAAGAATGCTGCAGCCGCACCAGTAGCAGCTGCCCCCGCAGAAGCACCTGCCAAGAAAGAGGCAAAGAAAGAAGAGAAGAAAGAGGAAAAGCCAGAAGCAAACGAAGAAGATGCAATGGCCGGACTGAGCTCATTATTCGGATGAACAGATGAACTGGAAAGAGTTTATCGCAGGCATTATTCTCTACTATCTTCCAGGAGCCATTTTAGTGGCTTCTGTGCTTGTAGTTCCAAATGCACTATGGGTAACAGTATCCATAACCTGGATATTCACTTCTCTTTTCTATAAACTCTTAACTCTCCCGGACTCACAGGAAGGGAGAGACAGAAAACACACATTTTAAATTTTATTTCTTCACTTTTAGAAGAGTTTTTGCATATTCCTTTACTGATATTTTTATAATAGAACATAAACTTCAATATTATTGCGATTAGCAGCATATATATGCAGCCTGGGCGTAAGATTTAAGGCTCAGGCAATCTGATTCATTTTCTGCATTCTTGAGAAATGAATATGGCTAAAAATAATAATTGCCTGGCTGTGCTTAGGCACTTTCCCAGTTATATCGCAACCAGAGATGTGTTCTAATAAGTCATTCCCGGATCTTGCGGAAGTTGTTTCTTTCTCAGCACAAGCCCGATTATAAGCACTATAAATCCCACAAACCCTAAAACACCCCCAAGCAGAATTGGAAGCAGTTTTATCAGAAGTGTGTTTATAGTTTCCTTTATCATTGAGACTTTAGAAGAATGAGCACCAAAGGTCACTATCACATACGCTCCAGGAGAGAGGCTTGTATACTCAATGGTAGTAACACCAGATGTGGTGGTAGCCGTTCCGTTAATCTGGTAGTGCGTGATATTGTTCGACGTCACGACACTCGCATCACTGGCTGGAACAAGAAATGTTTTGCTGTTGTTTGTGGTTAATACAATTAACTGGCCAGTAGATATCTGGATGCTGGAACTGTCCCACTGGTTTGCCCCTTTCTCCGTGAAAGTTTGGGGAACGGAAATCCCTCTTATGCCAAGATCCCCTCCGGCATAGAAAATAGCTACCCCTGCAATAAGAAGAACAAGCCCAATAATGACTATATTTTTGCGCATTAAAACCAACAGTTCCATACAAAAAGAGTTAATTAAACCTTCTGAAAAGTTTCCATCATGGACATTTAATATGGTGCAATGTCTCTGCAATTCTGAGCCTTGAATGGACTTTGTGCCTACACTAAAAATTTCTTAAAACTAAATTTCATCTGTGTATTGATCATATAAGCCTTGGGTTAATTTAATTTCTTAATTTGTATGGGGGTATCATGAAAATAGTGGAATGTGTCCCTAATTTTAGCGAAGGCAGGGATAGGGAAAAGGTGGAAGCGATCACGAGAGAAATTGCATATGATGAGAATGTTAAGATTTTGGATATGGAAATGGATGCAAGCCATAACAGGAGCGTTGTTACTTTTACATGTGAGCCAAAATATGCAGTGGAAGCCGCATTCAGGGGAATAAAAAAAGCATCTGAACTCATAGATATGGACAGCCACCAGGGGGAGCATCCAAGGTTTGGAGCATCTGATGTAATCCCCTTCATACCTGTTTCAGATGTTTCTTTAAAAGAATGTGTTGAACTTGCAAATATGTTGGGAAAGAGAGTGGGGCAGGAACTGAACATTCCGGTATTTCTTTATTCAGAAGCCGCAGTGGCTGAAAAGAGAAAAAATCTTGAAAACATCAGGCACAAGAATTTTCAATACGAACAGCTGAAGGGAGAAATTGGCAAGGGGGAATACATACCTGATTTTGGGCCACTAGAGTTGAGCAAGGCAGGAGCATCTATTATAGGCGCCAGAGATTTTCTCGTAGCATATAATGTGAATCTGAGATCTCAGGACATGGAAGTTGGAAAAAAAATCGCGAAGGCGTTGAGGGCAAAAGATGGGGGGCTGAGCTTCGTCAAGGCACTCGCCTTTTATCTCGAAGACAAGAAGTGCGTGCAGATATCAATGAACCTTACAAATTATAAGAAGACGCCTGTTTACAGGGCGTATGAGATGGTCAAGCTTGAAGCATCAAGATATGGTATTGAGGTCACTGAATCTGAGGTGATTGGATTGATTCCAATGGATGCGCTTATAGAATCGTCAAGGTTTTACATGAGGATGAACAACTTCAAGTCAAATCAAATATTTGAAAAGAAGGTGTGGGAATGATTGATCTTAAGAATTTTCTTGATGATCTGGAATCATCACTTCCCGCACCAGGCGGAGGTTCTGCGGCAGCCCTGGTTGGGGCAGTTTCTGCATCATTGGGGTTAATGGTTTCACGTTTAACTGAAGGCAAAAAAGGTTATGAAGATCAGCAGAATGAAATAGGGAAAATAATTAAAGAGATGATAGAGGTAAAGGATATGCTTCTGAAAGGAATAGAGGAAGATACAGATGCATTCAATGGAATAACTGCGGCAAGAAAACTCCCAAAATCAAGCGATGAAGAAAAGAAGATCAGAAAGGAGAAACTGGAGGAGGCAATGAAAGAAGCAATAAGAAGCCCATGGAAAATTGCACTGAACTGCCAGAGGTCTATGAGGTTAAACCGCAGGCTTTTAGAGATAGGGAATAAGAATGCATCTTCTGATGCAGCAGCAGGAGCAATAATGGCAAAAGCAGCAGCAGACTCAGTGCTCCTTAATGTCAGGATTAATCTGAAGTACCTGAAAAAAGACTCGTATAATGAGGACCAACAGCTTAAGGTTGCTATTTTTTCCCAGGATTGTGATGCCATCCTAAAGGAATCCCTTAAAGTTTTTAACAGGCTGATGGAACCGGAAGGCGGGAAGTAATATGCCAGAAATGTCCGGGTTGCCTGCAATTGAAGATATTAAGGAGGCTATGGCATTTCTGAAAGGAAAAATTGAGAAGACCCCTTTATTGTATTCAAAAACATTTTCTGATCTGTATGGTGCACCGATTTTCCTGAAACTTGAAAATTTCCAGAAGACAGGTTCTTTTAAATCAAGAGGCGCGCTTTTCAAAATAAGCCAGCTCAGCGATAAGGAAAAAAAGGCCGGAGTTGTTGCCTGCAGTGCAGGCAATCATGCGCAGGGTGTAGCATATGCTGCAAAGGCAAGTGGAATTGGCGCAAAAATCGTCATGCCAACATATACAATAAGTGCGAAAATTAATGCTGTAAGAAACTACGGTGCAGAGATATTGCTTAACGGTGAAAGCTACGCCGAGTCTTATATGGAAGCAAAGAGAATCTCAATGACTGAAGGGCGAACATTCATAGACGGGTTCAATGATAAGTTCATTATTTCCGGGCAGGGCACAATAGGGCTGGAAATTTTGGATCAACTTCCGGATGTTGAAAATGTAATTGTCCCAACAGGCGGAGGCGGCCTTATTTCAGGGATAGCAATGGCCATGAAAGAAACTGGAAAAAATGTGAAGGTTTTTGGCGTACAGAGTGAAAACTGTGATGCTGTTATACAGAATCTGTCTGGCGGGCCCGTTGTTGGTTCAAAGGGATTTACAATTGCAGACGGAATAGCAATTCAGAATCCAGGCGATTTGAATATAGAATTGATAAAGAAATATGTGGACAGCGTCATAAGTGTAAGCGATGAGCAAATGGCTTATGCTTTATTCAAGCTTCTTGAAAGGCAAAAAATAGTCGTTGAAGCTTCAGGGGCAGCCCCACTTGCTGCCATAATGTCCGGAAAAATTGATCTTCATGGGAAGCCAACTGTCCTGGTGGTCTCAGGTGGAAATATTGATCTATTGCTTCTTTCCAAGATAATTTATAAAAGTATGGAAATTGATCTTGGCCTGGTAAGAATAGAATGCAAAATACCTGACAGGCCCGGGACTCTGCAGCGAATAACATCGTCAATATCCTCTTCAGGCGCAAACATTTTCCATGCTGAAGTGGATAATCTTTCGCAGGATACACCAGTGGGTTATCAGAACATCAGGTTCAGCATCAACGTAAGAGACAGGGATCATCTGGATATTTTGCTTGAAAAGCTCAAAGAATCTGGCTACAAATTCTTTGTTGTATCAAACTAAATCTTGCAATTTATGCCTTAAATGTGGCCATAACACTCTTTTATGCGCAGGAAGGATAAGCGTTTTATTCCAAAACAAAGAACTTCTAAGCCTTTTTCAGAATTTGCTGATTATGGTTACAATATCACCATCCGTTACGCCATAATCAAGCCCTACCCTCATATCCCTGATTTTAGCTGACTCGCTTGTAATTATTGCATATCTGAAGGATTCTATCATTTCTCTGCTTATTTTCCTGCACACCTCCCTTATTGTTGCACCCTCAGTCAATACCAAAGGCCTTTCATAATCTATAACGCCTGCTTTATTCCTAAGAAAGACCCTTACAAGGTTCAGTTTGTCATAAAGTGCTTCCTTCAGTTCATCAACACCAACCTTCGATGATGCAGAAACTCTTACAACCTTTCCAAATCTCTTCATTTCTCCAATTTTTTTCTCATCGTGAGGCATATCGATTTTGTTGATCACCATCAGTGCAGGAATATAAACAACGTTGCCCCTGAAAAAATCAATAAGGTCATCATCCGTTATATTTTCCCTGATATATAATTCAAGATTGGTTAGTTTAAACTCTTTTGCAATAGCTTTGATTCTATCTTCATTAAGCTCCAGGCTTCTGGGTTTCCTGATCTTAATTCCACCAGTGTTCATGCGTTTCATAGAAATGTTTTTTCTCTTTCTGTTAACAACTATCCCGGATTTTCTCAATTCTTCTATTATTCTTTCCATACCTTTGCATTCAATATCTGATATGAAGAGAATAAGATCTACAGCCCTTACCATGCTGAGCACTTCTCTCCCTCTCCCAGAACCCAGGGCTGCATTGTCAATTATACCCGGGAGATCCAGTATCTGAATCTGGGTACCCTTATATTTCAGAGTTCCGGGTATGACCGTTAGAGTGGTGAATGCAAAGTTTCCCACCTCACTTTCTGTGCCTGTTATTGCATTTAGAAGACTGCTTTTTCCAACATTAGGGTATCCTACCAGGGCAACTGATGCGTCTCCGGATTTGGGAATTGAAAAGCCGCCTTTGCCTCCTGAGTGGCCTGCTTTATCAGCATCCAGCTGCAGCTTGGCCATTTTCGCTTTCAGAAGGCCTATGTGTGATTCAGTAGCTTTATTATATTTGGTTTTATGAATCTCCTCCTCAATCTCCCTGATCTTTTCTTCTATTGTGGTCAATTATCTTCCTCACTCAATCAATATGCCTCTTTGCAGAACAACTCCCCAAACATTCCATTTCTTATGCCTAACATCATACTTGCAGATCAATTCCTTTAAACTAGGTTTTCTGTATAATTGTCATAGTATTAATCTATCTTTTTATATTCTGCCAATGAACATCAATTTAATACTTTTTTCACTCTATATTCCTATTTATTGGATACGTATCTTGGACATTTATCGGAATTACATTACCGGTTTGTTCTGCAATAATAGCGCGAAATTCCCTCAGTTAAATTAGCTTCATCTGTGTTTTGAATCCAATAAGTTCCCAATTTATGGAATTTTATAAAACATTTGGTTTTTTCAAAATTTTCATAACTCTCTTTTCAGGCAAAATATCCATAACCTATAGATATCCATGTCGTTGAAACCAATAAATTTTTATAATATCACCTCATGATTATTAATAATGATGGAAAATAATATTTTTAACCAAAGAGAGAGACAACAAAAAAATCATTATTGCATTTTTCTTTTCGATCATCATGATATTTTCAGCATTTGCAATATTAAATTTCACAACAACTGCAGAAAAATCCAAACAAACAATCAACAATCCATCTGTACCCGTTGTATCATACACACAGTTTGGTGAAACAGTTTCATTCATAGGTTCACAACCAGTTATATCATTCGGTTCAACAGAATACCCAACATCATGGAATATACTGAACATTGAACAACCATCCCATCTAAGTGCAAACCCACTGCATTCTACTGGCAATAACAGCAATTCAACACCATACCTGTCAGCAGCCCAATTTAACTCATACACCACGTCAAGAATAAATAACAGTGCACAAAATTCAGCAAATCTAATACAGTACAGTAATAGCATACAGGCGGCTAGCGTCTTCTTTTTCCATAACTACACCATGTCATCATCCTTGGCGTTCAAGAATCTCCTAAACCACAGCGTGGCATACATGGTGGATTTCACAATGATACTGCCAGAAACAGGTAGTTTCACTGAAGGTGGAGCAGGATCAAAAAATGTGAAAATGAACAATGGATCCGGAATAATAAACCCTTCCTGTTATGATATACAGATTGGTGGGGTAAATATCAACTGGCAGTCAGAATCTTCACTGTTTCATGGTGGAATCATCACTCAAAAGTATAACCATGACATACTTGCAGCACCAATGGGGCCGGTAACACTTGCACCAAATGAAACATACACCATTGATCCACAGATAGAACCTGCACCACAGGCGATATCAGGTGGTGGAATCTATAAGAATAGTGGAGGCGGAGGAGGTGGAACACAGAATCCATGCACGCTTTATCCACCGGAGTTTTCAGATGTGAGCCTGGAGCAATCATCAAGCACATGCTTCTCAAACGGATCTTCTGAGGGAAAGGTGGCCTTTAACTATACCCTGAACTCACCAACAGGCAATGGGCCTATAACTGTGGGTTTCTTTGAAACAGCAGATAACGGAAATGAAATCCTTATTGGAACATCAGACGCGTATCAGGGTAACTGCTATTCTAAGGAATTTAAACTGAACACTATTGGAAGCTACAGCCACCTGGGTCTGGCTTATAAGGGCTCCTCAAGTGGATGGAATTGCATAGAAACATTAGGCCATTATTTCAATACATACATCAATCCCAAATATGGCTATGTATACCCAAATGCAGGTAGAGTAGTGAACAGTAATGGAAAGGTCATAGCATCAGTTTCAGGAGCATTCAGTTCAATCTCAAATCCGGTGTATACTGGAAATCAGCCAAACTGCCTGTCTCTGTACCAGATCTTTTATTCAAAGGGGGAGGAATACGGAGCATGCAAGAGAAGCGTTTTCCTAAACGTAACAGGAAATGATATACCAGGTGGTGAAACTTTTGACCAGAAAGAAAGCACGTTTGGATATGTGGGAACATCCTGCATAACTAATTCCACGAAGCCAAATATCCCGGATATAGTTTTATATGCAGCTGCAGAAGCATTTGTAATAGCAGGAGCCATAGTGGCTGCAGTTTCAACAGATGGACTTGGAATAGTCCCCTTTTCCATCTTTGTTGGTGGGTCAGCCACCTCGATTTTAGGGTTGCTTCATTCTAAAATATGTTTAACAACCGAAGTTAACAGAATAATAACAGGCAATAGATTTGAATGCGTTGATGACGCAAGCAAAACTATACCCAATGAGCCACATAATTATTTCTATTATGGATGTTATCTTCCAGTGACTATCTTTAATGAAAATCTGACTTTCAAATCTGGAGAACTGGAGGGAACAAATATTCCAAGCCACTTCATGCAAAAAATGGAAATAACCCAGGGGTTCAAAATATTCAACACAACACTAACTGGAAATTCTTGCAGAACCACCTATGGAATAAGTTTAAGCAATCCTTTGGATCTGGAGTATAATACGTAAATATTTGGATGTGATAAGAAAATGTTGGATTTTATTATATTTTTTATTTTTTTTAACGCAGGAAATTTCTCATTGCTCATTTCAATCTTTGCTACGATTAGATATATGCGAGATTATCACACCCACTATGGTAACAAGGCCAAATTCTTTGATTTAAGCTTTATAAAAGTATTTTCTCTAATAGGCATCTTTTCCTATATAGCCATGCTTGCTTCAGGAGTAATTATGGATACAATTCCACATCATGGGTTGCATTACACTCTAACTTTTCTGGAAGTTGAATCCTTCTTTTTATCTTTGTACCTGCTTTATGATTTCATAACAGTGGGAAAAAAATTCAAGAGAATCACTGGTAAATTTACATGGAAACCACCAGAGGGATACGACTGATTGAGAGGTTTTTTCACAGTCAATTAAAGGGGCAGACCAGAACCGTTTGCGAATTCCAAAATTGTCAAATGTTCCTTAATCTTCGTCCGGGATACTGACTCCCAAAGGGATGATCAACTGAAATTCATACAGTCTCATAATTGTTTGAACATTCAGGCTATATGCAATCCTTTTTCATCTGTCAGATCCTTTTTTCCTGAAATGGGAGTTGTTTTCTCAATCCTAATCGGCAATAACACAGAACCAGTTGCAGTAAAATAATTGAATTTTAATCACTTGTAATCTAAAATTGTTTATAAAGGTATATGGAAATTCTTCCATTGGTACAGAAGTTACTCTTTTATAATTGTGCTTTCCCGTATTTTGCCTATGGAAATTATCTTCACAGGCTTATTGCACATTTTCTCAATTGTTCCAATGTAGTCCTTCATCTCCTGCGGCACACTTTTATAACCAGTTTCAACAATATGCTGTATTTCTGATTCTTTAAGTATTCCCCAGCTGTCCATTGTTATGTATTCTGGTACTGTTTTTTCGAAACCGAGCAGTACATTCATTGGGTTTGTTATGCTGTGGTCGTAGGACTTGCAAATCGATATCTCTTTAAAAGCACCGAGGACATCAAGCTTTGTAATGGAAAGCTCATCAACGTCATTGAGTTCTGAGGCATATTTTATTAGTGGGATATCCAGCCATCCTACTCTTCTTGGCCTTCCTGTAGTTGTTCCGTACTCCGATCCTGCTTCACGAAGCTTATCTGCCTCCTGTCCCTTTAATTCTGTTGGGAATGGCCCTTCGCCAACCCTGGATGTATAGGATTTTATAACCCCAATAATCCTGTTTATTTTTCTCAATGAAACTCCAGAACCAGTGTGGATTGCGCCGGATACTGTGTTAGAAGATGTGACATATGGATATGAGCCAAAATCAATGTCCAGCAATGTTCCATGGCCACCTTCAAATACCATTTCCTCTCCACTTCTTACGCTTTCAAAAAGGAATGATTCGGTTCTGGTGACGAAATTCTTAATAGATGGCCACGAACTGGCGAGTTCATTAGCCAGTTCATCAAGCTTCTCTTCCGACTGGTATTCTGTTCCCCTTAGCTCTGACTCCCTCATTTTGGAAATAAGTGATAGCTTTTTCCTGACAATATTTACATCTTTCAGATCTTCGATCCTGATCCCATTTCTTGAGTATTTTTCTTCATATGTTGGGCCTATTCCATGAGATGTCGTTCCTATTTTGCTGGCCCCACGCATCTCTTCCTGAGATTTGTCAATAGCCTTATGCAGCTTAGTTACAACATTTGCAGCAGAACTTACCAAAATTCTCAATTCCGGATTTTCCGGCAAAATGGTTTTAATTTCTGATATCAATGCTTCAGGGTCTATAACCATGCCATTTCCAAGAACTATTGTTTTTGATCTGAGAGAACCCGCAGGCAAAAGGTGAAACTTGAATGTGCCTTTGCCAGTTACAACTGTATGTCCGGCGTTTGTGCCACCATTGTACCTCACCAAAACAGAATCTTTTCCGGAAATAAAATCCGTTATCTTTCCCTTTCCCTCGTCACCAAACTGCAATCCAAGTACAAGGCTTCTCATAGTTTTTCAATGGAATTAGTTTCAAATATTAATTACCTTTGCTAATGATATATAGAAAATAATTTGAGGCGAGCAACATTAACCATAATGGAAAAGAACGAAAATGGAAGAATTGTCAGGCAGGGACCTTTTAAATCTCATTGAAAGCAGTTTTCCCAAATTAAAAATTAAAGACACAAAATTTCTGGATTACGGGTGGAATAACCATATAGTCATAGTGAACAACGACATAATATTCAGGATTCCCAAGAATAAGAGAAATGAGTTAAGCCTGAAGAATGAAATAAATCTTTTAAAAATCCTGAAGAATTGCCCCTTCAGCATACCTGATTACATCTATTTGAACTACAACAAAATCTTCTTTGGGGGATACAGTATGATCCAAGGAGATTTCCTTCAAAACTCCACTACGCTTGGGAGAGGATTGAGAAATGATTTTTCATCTTTAGCATCATTTTTTGGTTCTATCAGAGCAGAAGATGTGGAAAAAACTGGAATGCCAGTTTACAACCACAAGACCTGGATCGGGAAAGAACTTAAAATGATAGGGAATTACAGGCGCTCTCTCGGCGAAATCATGCCGGAAACGCTTTTCGATGAGATTGAAGAGAAGTGGGATACAGTCTCAGACGATATGGAAGATGGAGACATGGCTTTCATACACGGCGATCTTTACAGAAAGAACGTGATAATATCAAATAACCACAGGAAGATTAATGGCATACTTGATTGGGCGGATTCGTCATACGGAGATCGGGCATTGGATTATGCAGCTTTTGGTTTTGATTTCTCCCTGAATGAAAATAGGCTGTTGCTCGCAAACTCAGAAAAGCATTTCTCAGAAAGGGCAATGAAAAGGGTAAACTTTTACAGAAAGACCGAAGGGTTCTATCTGGCACATTATCTTTCGAAAACAGGAAAAATAGAAGAAGCGCGAAAGGAATGCATCAGGATTGCAGAAACATGGAAGAAGATCAGGCAATTTTAAATTACAAGATTATCAGGGTATTATGCCCATGTCCAATCCAGATCTCAATGTGAAAATATATGTCTCTACATAGCCCATTAATTTCTTTCAAAAGGCTGTTCTCTGACGAAGCCATTCCTGGAAAAATAATGAGGGGGCAGATCAGGACTGTTTTTTCTATGAGGTTAACTAATCCGCCTCGCTGGTTTCATCTGTGGCTGTATACGTGGTGCCATAAAAGAATGATGATTGAATATACAGATTCACCACTTTGTTTTTAAAAAAAATGGAACGGAATAAAAGCATTTATTCAAAGTGCGCATACGGGATAATGGCATACATAACCTTCGATAGCGATAATAAATTAAAGGTACCAAATAGGGCAACAATAGGTTATATAGAAGGAGACGGAATCGGTCCGGACATTACGAAGGCAATGATCAACACAGTCAACGCATCAATTGAGGTCGCGTATTCTGGGGAAAGATCTATAGAATGGGAAAAAGTAAATGTTGGAGAGGAAGCTTTTGAGAAAACTGGTGAACATCTCCCAAACGATTCACTGAAGCAGTTGGAAAAGTGCATTGTATCTATTAAGGGTCCGCTAACAACTCCAATAGGCCAGGGATTCAGGAGCCTTAATGTAACTCTTCGGCAGAAGTTTGACCTGTATGCAAACGTAAGGCCTGTAAAATATTTTCCCGGAGTGCCCTCGCCAGTAGCCCATCCTGAACAGATGAACATGGTTGTATTCAGGGAAAACACTGAAGATCTATATGCAGGAATTGAATGGAAGTACGATTCAGAGGGTGCAAGAAAGATAAGGGAATTCCTTTCCCACGAGTTTGGAATAACCCTCACAGATGATACAGGAATTGGAGTGAAGCCAATCGGCAAATTCAAGAGCCAGAGGTTGGTAAGAAAAGCAATAGAATTTGCAATTGCAAACAAGAGAAAAAGTGTTACCATGATGCACAAGGGGAACATAATGAAATATACTGAGGGGGCATTCAAAGAGTGGGGATACGAACTTGCAAGGGATGAGTTCTCTCAAAAGACCGTTACCGAGGATGAATATCTTCAGAATCCTGATGCAATGGGAGATAAGGTAGTGATAAAGGACAGGATAGCAGACAACATGTTTCAGCAGGTGCTTACCAGGACTTCAGAATACGATGTCATTGCCGCTCCAAACCTGAACGGGGATTTTATATCCGACGCACTTGCTGCGCAGGTAGGGGGGATAGGAATAGCCCCAGGGGCAAACATAGGAGATGTTTATGCTATATTTGAAGCGGTTCATGGAACTGCGCCAAAATATGCAGGAATGGACGTTGCAAACCCAACATCCCTGATCCTGTCTGCAACTATGCTGTTAAGGCATATTGGATGGAACGAAGCTGCCAACATTCTGGATGATGCTATTACGGCATGCTATAAAGATCAGAAAGTTACGCAGGACCTAGCCAGGATAATGAACATAAGGGCTCTGAAATGTTCGGAATTTGCAGATGAAATAGTAAAGAGAATGAAGAAAGAATAATTCTATAATAATAGAGAACTACTTCTCTCCAGATTTCTCATTGTTTCTGTGCTGTTCCTGTTTCTTACATATTCCAGTGTATTGCATGAGTCTGTAAAAATATTTATAAATTGGCAATTCTTAACAGCAGCTGCTTTGTCTATAGCTTCCTTGATATTCTTGAAATGATACAAAACAACAACCGGTCCCGTTATCTGATCCATTGGCACAACATTTTCACCATACCTGTTTTCGAGGAGATGCACACTTTCATGCAACCCTTCCACATAGTCAAAACCATTTTCAAGGAGTCTCCTCACGGCTTCCCTCGTGGCTGTGGCGTCATCCGGGTGATTGAAATAATTGATATCTCCTTCGACTCCGTATCCTGTTTTTACATCTCTTTTCAAATACTCAATGAGCCTGTTCTTAAAAAATACATATTCCTTATCTGCAACGAGGAAAACCTGGCTCATCAGAAACCTGTTTGACACGGAGAGATAAGATAGCCCCGAGACAGCATTTCCAGCCATATCCAGATGTGCCCTATCGGGGATAACAGTTACCCCGTTTTCCATCCTGTTCCATATAACATTGTTCCTGTCGACCTTCCTCTGAATGTCAACAAAGTTATGCGTGTTTCCCCAGATTAAAACTTTTTCACCCTCTGCCCACTGGTCAAATGCCTTTATAGGGGCTTCCTGAACAATATCAAAAATATAATCACCGGTCTCCCTTAGTGTTTCATACAGATCATTGCTCAGCGTCATTGTACTGATCGGGCATAATGGGTTGTGGAGGATCATCGGCTTTCTTTTTTGCAAAATAGATTCTAATATTCCCTTGAACATAGTGAAAATTGGCAATGAACTGTCCGTAGCGATTCCTGAAACATTTCTGAAATATTCAATTCTTACCGGGCTTGTTCCAAAAGCCTCTATCATCTTCAAGCCATATGGGTATTTTATCAGGTCAATTGTCTTCAAAAGTTCTTCCTTGCATGGGTGTTTTGCCCTTCCCGTCTCGAGTGCAAGTATTGTTACGTTTTCCTCAGACCTGTAAAATTTATCAAGGACTGATGCCATAGCTTCTAAGAGTTTTGCCGGGTTCATTCTTGAATCAGCGGCCTGAAAAGTTTTGATGTCTGAAAGTTTGATGTCTTCTACTTCTCCTATATCAGTGGAATCAAATTTGCTTTTTACTTTCATTCTGAACGTATAAGTATGGCTTCTATCATTAAGAGTATTTCCAAAGAATCAATGTTCACTAGTTATCTTAACCACAGAAAGATGCAAAGTGAAAATTAAATCAATTCACACTTTTCTTGTTCTCTGTCCCAGTATGCCTTGCACTCAATCCCAGTCAGGTTATATCTATCTTTTTAAATTAATTGTACTATAGTTTTACAATATAATATATTAGTTTATATTTATTTTTCAGTATTCTAACCAATATTAATATATGACATATTATTTCAGTACTTATGAAGCGACGCATGTTGGACTCGTCTGATTCCAACGGAAGCATACTTAAAGGAATGGTAGCAACCTTTCTATCTCTGTTGATTCTAGGGCCGTTGATGGGCATTGGCTGGATTCTGGCGGGCTTGTTCGGAGGAATTGCAGCAAGGGGCAGTTTAAGAGGATTTGTTGCAGGTCTGGTTGGGGGAATTGTCCTCTCATTGATTCTTATAGAAATATCATATTACGTTTCACCAGGAGTAATAAATTCTATAATGGGATATACAGGCAGTTTTTATTTTACCAATAATATCCGGAGCATATACATGGAAACAAAGCTGCAACTCGGATTGCATCCACTATCCACCATTATAAGTGTGATCTCCGAAGGAGCTATAATACCAGCCGTGGGTGGGCTTATAGGTGGTTTTTTCCTGTCAAGGGAATCTGATTAAACCCTACAGTTCTTTTTTCAAAATATCAAAAAAATATTCTTCAGTAATTCTTTCAAATTTTTTGTATGAGGATTCAATTGCATCCAGAAGCGACTTTCTCAATCTTTCTTTTTTCACGCCAAGAAATCCCATAGTATCTGGATCAAGCCCACATGGCTTTATTTTGCCAAACCCTTCAAGAACCCTCTGGTCATAGTTTATGGATAGCCCGTGGTAAGATACTCCCCGGTCAATCTTCATTCCAAGTGAGCAGACCTTTTTATCTCCATTTGGAGAGTTGGATACCCATATGCCTGGTTCTTCTCCAAGATGTGGCTCAAACCCCATTTCTCTAAACGAGTTCATTATGACATTTTCCAGTGTCTGGACAAATAATCTGACATCTTTTCTTTCATCTCCGCTGTACACTCTCAGAATGGGGTAGATTACCAGCTGCCCGGGCCCGTGATATGTAACGTCACCGCCTCTTTCGACTAATATCGGCTCAACATCCTTATAATTGTTGGGATCGGCTCCTCTTCCAACTGTAAAAACACCTGGGGAATGTTCGACAAGAATAAATGTATCCTCTATGAGCTCATTGCACCTTAAAAAATGAAGTTTTTTCTGGAATTTCCAGATCTCCTCATATTCCCTGATTCCAAGATCAAGAAATTGGCTTGAAGTGGAGTGGCTTATCATATGCAATCTCAGCCGATTCCTGTATTCCTTCAGAAATTGTAGGGTGTGGGTGGATCGTTGAACCAACATCCTCGACATTCATGCCTGTTTCAACTGCAAGGCTCAGTTCACTTATCATCTCGGATGCATGGGGAGCTGCAATTCCTGCACCAGTTATGGTTCCGTCTTCATCATAATAGATGCTGTAGAACCCGTTTGAGCTGTTGAGCCCCTGGCTTCTGCCGTTTGCAGCAAGTGGATATCTTGTCATTTTCTGCCCTTTAGTTCCTGTAAACGCTATTTCAGGATCAGAATACACTACCATTGGCATTGCATAGTAATCCACAGTAGCCTGTTTTCCGCCAATGTTCTGGGCAACCACTTTTCCATCATAGAACGCTCTGTGCGCCAGCATCGGGCCTCCTGTAGATACATCTCCAACAGCATAAACGCCTCTTTCGCTGGTCATCTTCCTTTTGTCGGTCTTAATAAAACCCTCTTCCATTTCCAGTTTCAGTGATTCCAGCCCAAAGCCTTCAGTATTTGGTTTACGGCCAACTGTAACAAGAACCGCTTCTGCTGAAATGCTGGCCCCTGATTCCATTTTGATGAAATATTTGTCCTTCTTCTCAACAGAAGAAACCTTTGCAGAAAGAAGTATCCTGATGCCCATTTCCTTCATTTTTCTCTCAACTGGCTTTATGAGTTCAGGATCAATTCCTGTGAGTATTCCTGGCATCATTTCAATGAGGGTAACCTGTGAACCAAGTTTTGCAAAGGCTGTTCCAAGTTCAACGCCTATATATCCTCCACCGATAATGACAAGGTCTTTTGGAACTGTTTTAATGTCAAGAATCTCCCTGTTGTACATCACGTCCTTGAATGCTTCTATTTTTGTTGGGGATGAACCCGTTGCTATGACCAGGCTATCACACTGGTGTGTTTCGGTTCGAATCTGTACATGCTGTTTGTCCACAATCTTAGCCTCACCACTTATTATCTTGACTCCATAAGCCCTGCAAAGGGTTTCAACTCCTGAAACAAGCCTGTTGATCATTGTTGATTTCCAGCCCTGCCACTGGCTCATGTCTATATTATAACTCAATCTGACTCCAGGAAGAGTTTTCAGATATGATAGGTTTTCTGACATTTCAATAAGGGCCTTGGACGGAATGCATCCGTAATTCAGGCATTCTCCACCAATCTTATTTTTCTCAATGAGAAGTACGCTCCTTCCAAGCTGGCCCAGTCTAATAGCTGTGGAATAGCCACCCGGTCCTCCTCCAATAATAATTGTGTCGTACTTCATCATGATCACCTTATAAGGAATGATATGGGGTCCTCCAGGTATGATTTCACCTTGACAATAAATCTTGCCGCATCAGCCCCGTCTATTAGCCTGTGATCACACGACAGCGATATAATCGTATTATCATCTCCTGCTTCATAGTTTGAGCCCTTCTTGGTAGACCTGTGAACAGCAAGTATTGCGACCTCCGGGTAATTTATTATTGGAGTGGATATCAAACCCCCTATAGAACCAACATTGGATATTGTAAACGTTGAATCCTGAACGTCTGAAAGCGTCAGCCTGTTCTCCCTTGCACTTTTGGCAAGTTCAGATATTTCTGCCGAGATCTGCACAACAGATTTGTCAATTGCATTTTTCACAACAGCGACAGTAAGGCCTGCTGGGGTATCTATAGCAACGCCCATGTTGATATTCTTTCTTAAAATATATCTCCTGTTTGCTTCATCATAGTGGGCGTTGAACTTTGGAAATTCTGTCAGGGCCACAGAAACTGCCTTGACAAAGAATGAGGTCAATGTAACCTTAGTGCCTTTCTCCCTCATATCAGACATTGTTTTCGATAGCTTTGAAATATCAATGGTTTCTGCCACCATAAAGTGAGGCATTATCTGTTTTGATTTTGACATCTTTTCAAAGATGAGCCTCCTCAGTCCGTGGAGTTCAAAAACCTGGTCCCCCTCAATGGCATTTGCAGTTTCTTCAGGTTGGGACGGTTGCCCTGATGGTTCCTGTGGGGCATTGCCATTTTTCGGTTCTTCCTTCGTGGGTTTTGGCTCCTGCATTTTCTGGGATTCTGCCGGGTTCTGAGGTTCCATAGATCTCGTTGCCGCTGGTGGGACGGGAGCCTCTTTCACGCCATGGCCAGCAGGAGATTCCTGATTTTTCTTCATTTCTCTTTCAGCATTATCAAGATCTTCCAGAGTAACTCTCCCATTTGGCCCAGTCGGTGTTATAGCATCCAGATCAATGCCCCTGTCTTTAGCAATTCTCCTTATGGTAGGAGAAGCGAGTACTCTTTTATTCTGATCATCATTCATCATTTTTTTCTCTCCTCCATCTTCTTTTGCGGACTCAGCCTCTTTTGGGGGCATCTCTTTATTTTCCTTATTTTCAGGTTTTTCATTGCCGTCCGCAGAGCCGTCATCAATTTCTATGATCACTTCGCCGACTTTAACAACCTGCCCTTCCTTAAAAAGTATTCTGTTGACCTTCCCTTCCACTGGGCTCGGTATGTTGATATTGACCTTGTCGGTCATTATCTCTACCATATCCTGCTCTTTCTTTACAACATCCCCTTCGTTGATTGCCCACTTGATTATTTCTCCTTCTGTTACTCCCTCTCCGATGTCCGGCAAAGTAAATTTAAACATTTTTTATCACCTGTATTGTTGCATTTTATGCACTGCTTTCAGTATCCTCATCTCGTTTGGCAGATAGTGTTCTTCCAGCCTGTATGGGAAGGGGGTGTCGGGGCCGGTCACTCTAAGTATGGGCCCTAAAAGATAATCAATTGCCCTCTCCGCTATGAATGCGGAAATCTCAGAACCCATTCCAAGCGTTCTTGGAGCCTCATGGACTATTATGACTCTTCCGGTCTTTTTCACCGAGTTAAGGATAGTTTCCCCGTCATACGGAACCAGCGTCCTCAAATCTATAACATCAGCGTCAAGATTATTTTTGCTAACTGTATTCATCACTGTAGGAACCATGGAACCGTAGGTTATAAATGTAAAGTCATTTCCTTCATGCACTAGCGACGCTTTTCCTATGGGTATTTCATATTCTTCCTCTGGAACTTCCTGTTTCTGGCTTCTGTAGAGTTTCTTGGGCTCAAGGAATATAACAGGGTCGTTCAACCTTAAGCTCTTGATAAGAAGCCCCTTTGCATCATATGGATTTGAAGGTGTCACAACTGTCAGCCCTGCAGTATGGGCAAAGTATGCCTCCCCGCTCTGGGAATGGTAGAGCCCGCCTCTTATGCCTCCACCATATGGTGTTCTCAAGACCATTGGCACATTATACTCTCCACCGCTTCTGTACCTCATCTTTGCAGCCTGGTTCACAATCTGGTCAAAGGCTGTATAGATAAAATCCTGGAATTGAATTTCTGGCACTGCCCTTAGCCCTGTAAGGGACATTCCTATAGCCATACCCACAATTCCAAGTTCAACAAGGGGCATATCTATTACCCTTTCCTTTCCATATTTTTTTTGCAGCCCTTCTGTTACTCTAAAAACTCCTCCGTCAATGCCTATATCCTCACCCAGGAGAATTATAGACGTATCCCTGGTCATCATGTAATCGAGAGTTGAATTAATAGACTGTACAATATTCATGGTCTTTGAACTCATAGTATCTCGCCCCTCTCTTCATCAATTATCCAGTTGGAATTTTCGAAGATATCTTCAAACATTGTTTCAGGTTTCGGAGCAGCAATTTTTTCCCTTTCATCAAATATCCTGTCAATGCGTTCCTTTGCCTCCACCTTTATTTTTTCGATAGCCTGATCGTCAATATAATTCAACATTTTCAATTTTCTCTCGGCAATTACAATTGGGTCTTTGTCTGAACCTTCTTTCACATCATCCGTTCTGTATTTTGATGGATCATCAGATGTTGAGTGTGGGCCCATCCTGTAACTAACGGCCTCAATGAGGACAGGTTTTCCATCCACTCTAACCTTGTCTATCTCTTCTTTGGCAACCTTGTACATTTCAAGTAGATCATTTCCATCAACCAGGACGCCTCTCATTCCGTAGCCTTCTGCCTTTTTCCATATTTCAGATCTGGTCTGTTTTTCCACTGGATAAGAAATTGCCCATTTGTTATTTTCGCATAGAAATACTACAGGCAGGTCAAAAACCGCTGCCAAATTAAGGGCCGCGTGGAAATCTGGCGTAGAGGTTGATCCATCGCCAAAAGTTGCAATGACTATCCCATCTTTTTTCTGGTATTTAATTGAGTAAGCTGCTCCCACTGCAGGCGGCAGATTTGTCGCAACAGGGCTCTGGACCGACATAAAATTGTGATCTTTTGCAGTATAATGGGATGGCATCTGCCTTCCCTTTTCCTTGTCATCCGAGTTTCCGATGATCTGGTCGATTATGGTTTCCGGCTTGACTCCCCTGTGCAACATGAGAGGGACATCCCTGTAATACTCGAATATCAGGTCCTGATCCTCTAGGTTCATTGACAATCCGACCTGAGTGGCCTCCTGGCCCATAGTCGGAGTGTAAAACCCAACCCTCCCCTGCCTCTGTGACATTACAATCTTTTTGTCCAGGGTTCTGGATAGCACCATAGCCCTGTAGCCATCGATTATTTTTTCTTTTTCATCCATTTACTTTCTCACCTTCAATTAAGCTTAATATTTTGAGCGGCCCATGCTTCAAACGCCCTATATGACGTTCTTACAAGTGGACCAGATGCAACAAACCTGAAACCGTACTCATAGCCAACGGCTTCCAATCTTTTATACCTTTCAGAGGAACAGTATTCTTTCACTTCAATCTGTTTCTTTGAAGGCCTGAGGTATTGGCCAATTGTCAATATGTCGACACCACTCTTAATAAGGTCTGACATGGTTTGCTCGACCTCCTCATCCGTCTCCCCATGGCCCAACATTATAGAAGACTTTGTAATCATATCGGGATTTTTATCTTTAATATAGGAGAGAACTGAAAGGGATTGATCATATCCTGCCCTTGCATCCCTTATGGATGGTGTTAGTCTCCTTACAGTTTCTACGTTGTGTGCAATCACATCCGGCTTCGAATTTATTATTGCATCAATTAATTTTTTATCTCCCCTGAAATCTGGAATCAGTGCTTCCACCCTAATTCCCAGGCTCTTCACCTGCTTTATGGTTTCAGAATAATGCCCTGAACCCTGGTCAGGCAGGTCATCCCTGTCCACAGAGGTTATGACAGCGTACTTCAAATTCATATTCCTTACTGAATCTCTTACCTTTGCCGGTTCATCAGGATCAAGGTTTTCCATGTTTCCGTGGGTTACAGAACAAAATCTGCAGCCTCTGGAACAGTTTTTCCCCAAAATCATGAATGTAGCGGTGCCCGATTCCCAGCATTCTGAAATATTGGGGCATCTAGCCTCTTCACAGACGGTATGGAGGGAGTTGCCTCTAATAAGATTGCTAAGGTTATAAAAAGAATCTCCTGTAGGGAGCTTCACTTTAACATATTCGGGTCTTTCCATCAAGGTTATATTTTTTCGTCTTATACTAAACTATCCTCTTTTATAAAGGTCATAATGTAGAACAGTTTGTTGCTATAGGTATTTGTCCTGTGGAAAGTTAGGAGAAATACAATTGATTTTGCATAGTTCTATTCGAAACTTTTATTACTTTACGAAAAATCAAGGTTGAAAGGGGTCATAGCTTAGCATGGTTTGAGCACCCGGCTGATAACCGGGAGGTCACCGGTTCAAATCCGGTTGGCCCCATAAATAGTAAAAATGCAGTGCTATGATTTTATTTTTGCCTAACCAGAACAAAAATCAAAGAAGTGGCTTCAAAACATTGGATGATGCCATCACCCGCAAGTTTCAATTTCCCATGGGATATAATAAATTATCTCAATGCCTCATTAGCAAGGATTATTTGGGCAATTTTTAATGAGCAACTCAGTTATGCTGCTTCGGCCGCTATCTTTCGAATTTATAGCTCTTCTGGCGCTTATTTTAATTATATTGAAAAAGCAATATATTTCTTTGACAAAATCTGTGTCTGAGTTGCTCTCCATAACCCTAACTTTTCTTTCCGACAAATCATTGAAAACCCTGAAGAGCCTCTTCTGTTCAGCTTCTTTAAAATCTGATGAATTATACTCTGTAAAATTTGCTGATGGGCTGAAAGGCATATAAGGTGGATCAAACTGACATCCTCCCACAGCTAAAGCTTGTGGGCTTTCTGCTTAGAGGATCGTAAACAAAATCCCCTTCTGATGAATTTTTCACAGCATCCCCAAAATCTGTGCCTTTAATTTCGATATTTTTCAGTGCCTGTGAAAATAGCATAATATCACTGGCTGTGGGCAAACCTGGATTTCTATACTTTCCAAATGGAACATTAAACTCACCACTGGAATTCACCCTATACAGGCCATTATAGCAGTGTCTGTTCAGATAAAGGAAGAGAGATCCCTTCCCAACATCAAATTTGCCGTCCATGGAATTGTATTCATTCCGTACCGTGTAATAATCACTCCTGTTATTCCTGAATTTTAATGAAAGCACTTCTTCTGCCAGTTCTGCTGGTTTTCTTTTCACTATTTTGTATAACCCAACGAGATCCTGGTTAATGTCGGAAACCACTCTCCGTTTGAGCAAACCAAGGTTATAAAGTGAAGTCATCAGGGCACCACCACCGACAAACGGTTCATAATACAATCCAAATCTGCCAGGAACATTAGAAATTAGGCATTTCATTATCTGGCGTTTCCCACCGGCCCATTTCAGTATAGGCCTGGCCTCGGGCTTCAACGGATATGGTTTTTCTGGCAACTCTACCAATTGCCATTATTCATGCATTATTTATGGTTTCTGTAAAATTCTGCAGGGAAGAAAGATGCATTCAATCTTTTTTGCTGAAAGCATATTTTATGAAACATGCAATATAGGTTGTTTCATCCACTACATCTTCCATTCCGGAACCTAGGTGCCCACCCTCTCCAATCATGAGGTACGCTTCATTTCCAAATGATTTGATTTTCTCATAGAACTTCAGTGCATGTGCCGGATGAACGCGATCATCCGATATTCTTGAATATATCAATGATGGAGGATATTTGCCGGCTTTCAGTTGTTCATAAGATGAATATTCCCTTAGAAAATGTTCATCTTCTTCGTTGTCCGGATCGCCATATTCGCTTACCCAGTACTGTCCGGCAAGCAGTTTGTGAAATCTCAAAAGATCTGTAACAGGATTCCCTATAACTGCCCCATTCAAATATTCAGGAATCTTTGCAAGTGTGTAAGAGGAAAGCAATCCACCATTGCTTACGCCATAACAAATTATTTTATGCCCTTCTCCACTCAATTTCCTGATTATTCCCTGAAATGATTCATATACGTTCTTCTTGTTTTCCCTCATGCCAGACCGGTGCCATTCCTCACCATATTCCCCACCGCCAGGAAGATTGCAGACTACAACATTAACGCACTCATTCAACAGGTATGCAAACAGATTGTAATAGGAAGGGATGATTGAGATATTAAAACCCCCATAACCATATACAAGCGTGTTTTTTGCATCTCTTTTTGCATGAAGAATGAAATAATGCACTCTTTTTTCATTCACTTCAATCCAGCTTTCTGTTACTTTGACCTCTGACACAGTATTTTTATCCTCCAGTTTCAAATTTCCGTCTTTATAAGAGTAAGTCTCAAAAGTTGTTCCGAAGCTTCCCACCACTATGTCTGCCTTTTCATCATTTGAATCCATGGCTATCAGCCCTTTGAAGCCATCAAAAGGAAACTCCTTAATTTTCCTGCCATCATTATTGTACAGGACCGGGACAGATTTTGCATCCCTCATATGAACAACAAGAAATCCATCCTTAAGTTTGACAGCATCCTGAACAGGTTCACTAAGGCTGAATTCGCGCTCACCGGATGTTATAACGCCATTTCCTTCCATCTTCAGTGCATATAGGGTATTATTCTCGTATCCAAGGACCTTCACCTGGGAACCGTATTTCTTAAACAGTTTCCAAGTGGCATGATCGCCAATTTTTCCTTCATAAATGGTTGTAGAAATGTTATTTCCTGCAGTTAGTATGACTGAATCCCCATATCTGTCGCCACCAATCCCCATTCCAGCTTCAACCTCTTTGCCGAACAAATATTCTCCATCGAGGTAAACAGCATTGGATGAGCCTTCTGCTTTTTCAAAGTTTTCCACTCTATTTTCCTTTATAAGGTAAAATTTATCCCCAAAAAATATGATATCATGGATGAATCCATTTTCGCTGTATACCAGGTTATTATCCAGGAATACCTTTAATGTCCCCTCATCTGAGCCTGATGTTTCAAAAATGGCCACCCTTTCCCCATTTTTCTCCGGCTTTATCCAGACTATAATCCCCGGAGTGGAGTAAATGTTCACATTATTGACAACAAGATTGTTTTTTCCATCTTCAACTGTGACAAAACATTCCTTTGTTTCTGTTATTGCAACCATCTTTATTTTCTTATGATAAACGTAGGGGCGCAAAACAGGCCTTATATGCTCAAACTGGGCACGAAACGAATCCTCAAAAATTTCCGTTTGTTCTTGTGCGTAACTCCTTACCTTCCCGTCCATAATTTCAAAATTCATTTCGTTCATTTTCATTCTGAAAGAATATGGATATTTATAATTTTACGATCCAGGTATGCTTGCCAAATCCGATCACACTTTGACAGCAAGTACAGTAATAATCTAGTGGTAAAATTTCAAATTGTAAACAAGGTAAAACTGAGGAGCAACAAAAAGAATGGCTGCCAGGGAAAGAGGAAACTTTACCCCATCGATGGCAAAGCACAAAACCTCAATTATTAAGCCATAAAAGTCGTGAGTTCTTCCATGAGTAAATCTCTTGATCCATCCCTTTTTGGTCACTGGCGATTTCCACTGGTCATTAAAAAGATGAGACACAAAGTCTACCAGAACACCAAAGGCAGTGAATGCACCGATCTCAGAGACAATAAAATAGAAAAGGAATAATCTTGTGTAGAGTATTTCAGTAGCGAACAGGGCAAAGGAAATCACGGCCAGGTAAGTTCCTTTTGTTTTGCCTCTGATAAATAATTTTTCCCATGTTTTGAAACTTATTTTTCCAGTATACATATTACACTGATCAGACCTAGGATAACGCTATTCTTAATTATAATTATTAAATGCTTAGATTAGTTTTTATATGGCAGAGCTTATATAGAATGTTTTGATTCAAACGTCATGGAAATATTCAAAAAAGAGAGAGTTTTAAACACAACCAAGAGCGTTGATGAAATCATCAAATCATTTTCAAGCTACCTGATAAACAGTGACTGGAAAGTTCAGAACAATGTGCAACAGGACAAAGCAATTCTCCAGGCACAGAAATCTGGCATTCTCAGGGGATTAATTGCTGCTGACAGAGCCCTAACATTTGTTTTTACCGCAGAATCCGGAGGACAGGTAAAAGTTAATGTGGGTGTAGGAAGATTGTTGGGGAACATTGCTGTAACAGCTATAGAAACCCTTTTGCTGTCGGAGATTTTCCTGGTTGTTGATATCCCTGAAATAGCCTGGTCTGACCACGTAGAGAAAGGGCTTTTGGCCCAGTTGCAGGAAATCGCCTCACAGTGATATTTTTCAACCTTGCCAGTAACGTGAACCATTAAAAACCATATCTCCACTTGAAACACAGATAGAAGTGAATTATTCATATTTTTGCCCTGCTTCGCAGAGATAATTTTTTTTATCCACATAAGGAAAGGAAAAACCTCTCTCAGGCAGTAAGATTATGATTATTTTTCATTGCACGGAAACCTTCACTCCTGCTTCTGGCAGTTCTCTCCTTCAATAATAAGAAGAAATTGTAAAACTTTTATTTTGTGGATATCGTTCTCCTGCCATGGGAGACATTGACTATGCATCATTCCTCGTAGATGCAAAAGCAAAGGGTTACTCTTCTGGCGTTGTGTATATGCCTGGGGCAATAAAGGGCACAAAAGAGTTCAGTTATGAAAAAGGGAAATTGAAATACATAGACATTTACTCAGGTTCACTATTTTTCCTGGGACAGGAACTAATCCTTGAAGGAAATATACCACAGTGGGGCATGGTATACTCAGGCGGATTAATGGACGACAATTATGGGACAAAGGAAGTGTATGATTTTCTTAAAGAAGCGTTGAAAAGAATGCCAGAAGAACTTCCGCTGAGAGGAAAGGAATTCTTCTCAAATAGCAGGTTTGTTTACAAAAATTTCATAGAAGGCAACTTTGATCATTTTATGGGATATGAAATAATAGAGCAAGAGGACAACCTAGTTTATGAATTGCATTATTCTGGGGGATTTATTGAATAAATTCTGTTTCACGACACCATAAATTCCAGAGAAAGATTTCCTGCATAATTGTGATCAGGCATCGTAATTAAAACAGGAATGGTTTTCACTCCTCCTGTAAGCTGAAAACTGTGATGGTTGAGTGTCACGCTAAACCCGTTGCCAATTGTTTTAACTCCTGTAATATTAGTAATATTGGTTCCACCAATATTCTTAAGTTCCACATTCAGGATTATTTTTTCGCCGGAAGAAAATGTAGTTTTCCCATAGGCATAAGAATATGAATTTATTTTGTGGCCTGAAAAGCTTACATCCACGCTCTGGATATTAACGGTTCCTCCAGTGTAAAAGCCAAAAATTGCAAGTAGTGCAAAGGCAAGGATAAACACAACAAAAACCGAGCCAAGGACCTTTAATCCAAGCTTTTTGGAAATCCATGGCCTCTCTATTTCTATTGGTTTCATAATAAGCAGCTTGAAATTTGTTCAGCCTATTTATATTATTGTAACCGGGCGTTTCCCTGAAAATCATTTTCCGGGTTTTTGCAGATTGTTATATGAGTCTTGAAAAACGCAACAAAAGAAACTCCCGGGCACAAATATTCTTTCCCAAGCCTCCATGTGGTAATTGGAAAAATAAAGGGCAAACGAGCGAAAATAATTCACATCGAAGCTCAAATTCTTTGCAATATGCCCTATTGCAACATGCTCCGCTATAAGCACCTCAATTGTGCCCATGGTAATATATTGAACCATTGCATTCAAACGTTAACCGGTTCAGTTTACATTGAAAATTTTATTGACAAATTTAAGTATATAGAAAAAATGTGAAAATATGAAAGCATACCTTTTTGATAAATTTGGTATTGAAAATCTTATAATGAAAGAGATTGGTGAACCGGAAGCCAAGGAAGGTTATGTAAGGGTAAAGCCAATTTTGGCAGGGATCAATCCCCTGGATTATAATGTAGCAGCAGGAAAAGTCATATACGGAGTTCATCCAATGCCTCACATTCCAGGATCTGAAATCCTTGCTGTAGTCGATCGGGATGGCAAAAAATTCAGGAAGGGCGATCGTGTTCTTATATACAACAGGATCTATGATGGAACCTGTAATTTTTGCCTGTCAGGACATGAATATCTTTGCAATAATGGTGGAATATATGGCGTTGTAAGCAACGGGGGATTTGCGGAGGCATTGTCAATCAGAGAAGAGAACCTGTTTAAAGTCCCAGGCAACATCTCTGATGAAGTTGCTGTTTCCCTCCCGATTGCAGCACTTACTCCTTATCACGCCCTGAAGGAGGCAAGGGTCGGAGCAGGGCAGTCACTGCTAGTATATGGTGCATCGGGAAACACAGGCATATTCGCAACCCAACTTGGAAATTTAATGGGATTGGAAGTTTACGCAGTATCTTCAAAGGGTTATCTCAGGGATTTCGGTGCAGGGGAAACTTTTTCAATGGAAAAATTGCCTGAAAATTTTAAAGCGGATATAGTCATAAACTCTCTCGGGGGGGAATTGTTCTCAAAATCCATTGATCATGTCCAGAAGATGGGCAAACTCATAACTTTTGGTGTCCTCAGCGGGAGGGAATGCACGTTGGATCTGGGAAAAATATATACTAGCGAGCTTAATATAATTGGATCAACAGGCGGAAGCAGAAGTGACATGAGAGAAATAATAAATATAGCTTCTGAAAGGGGGCTGAAAGTGAAAATAGACAAAATTTTCCAATTTGATAAACTCAAAGATGCGCTAAAATATTTTGAGAAGCCCAGGGAAGGAAGAGTATTGATTAAATTCTAGTTCTTTCCAAATTTTTCAGATGCCCGATATTTTTTCTAATATTCCCGTTATAGATATATGAGGCTGAAACAAGAATATCGGCCCCAGCATTTGCTGCCGCACTGCAGGTCTTATCGTTTATCCCGCCATCAATCTCTATTTCTGTTTCCAGTGAATTATCATCGATGAATTTCCTTGCTTCTCTTATCTTCGGGATCATCCCATTTATAAAATTCTGCCCGGAAAATCCAGGATACACTGTCATGATCAGCAATATCTCCACCTCTCCCACAAGATCCTTGACAATATTGAAGGGAGTATCTGGATTTATTACAAGCCCACATTTTTTTCCGGAATCTTTCACTTCACCAAAACATTTTTTGAGGTTGACCGGTGATTCATAATGAAACATGAGTATGTCTGCTCCTGACTTTGAAAAAATTTTCCAGTATTTATCAGGATTGGTAACCATCATATGAGCCTCAAGAGGAAGGTCAGTGCACCTTCTTATGGCTGCGATAAGATCCTGCCCCATTGTGAGATTCGGAACAAAATGCCCATCCATAATGTCCAGATGAAACTGATCTGCGCCTGAACTTGCGCTTGTTTCGATCTGATCTTTCAACAGTTCCAGTTTGCATGATATTACAGATGGTGAAACCTTCATCCTTTCCCAAAATGTAACTTATAACATTTACTTTTCTAAAAAATGAATGATTTGGTTATCATCATCCTATATAAACAGAACGATGTGGAGTACACAGTCTTAAGTGGAAAAAATCCCGGGATACATTTAAATACTCTAAGAATGATTGATGATCATGGTCGAAAATAAAGATACAGTTTCAGGAAAGCGACCAGAAGAGGTCATGGAGAAGATAGTTTCAAAATTGATCTCAGTGAAGAAAAGTGTAATAAAAAGATACGAATCAATTAGAGATAAGAGCAAAATGCATAATACAATACAAATACTGGACGATTTAATCGAGAGGGAGAAAGGAGATATAGAAATTCTAGAAAATGCTGAAGCACTTGAGCAGGTGATGTATGCTCGAAAATCTGGAAAAGAAAAGGACTATGGCTCCCTGGATCATATAATATCTGCAGATCCTGAACCAGAGAAAGATGATCCTAAAAGCATACTTGCGTGGTCAATATCCAAATCAAACGAGATCTACAAAATAGCAGAGCTCCTGAGCCTGGAATACGAGGATGACAATTTAAAGAAGCTGCTTAAAAATATTGCAGAAAGCGAAATGAAGAGGAAGAACAGAATCACAGAATTATATGAAGACATTATAAACAAAGACGACTGGTGACTTGAGAAGAAAGCTAGAATCGTTAATATTTTTTTTTCATTCATAGTGGGATGTTCAGGCTCAGGGCAAAACTTCTGCTTTAAAATTCTTGATCTGCAAGGTTCAGGTCTTCTCGCACATGTTAAATACAATCTGAAATTACCACGTTTATGGAAGAGGAGAAGGATGTCCTGAAGGGATTAGCCAGAAGGGAAGCAAGGATATTCTTTCTTCTTTACCCGGTGTTCAGGAGGTTTATAAAGGATCGGAAGAGGGCAAAAAGTGAAAGCGGAAAAGACTGGGATTATAGGCGTGAAAGAAATGGAAAGAAGGCAGTAGAGCTTTTCATAGAACTTGGCCCAGCTTTTATAAAACTTGGGCAGATACTTTCTGCAAGGCCAGACCTTCTTCCAAGGGAATACATTTCATCTTTTGAGAAGCTGCAGGACAGTGTTCCCCCGGCACCGTTTAAAAGTGTAAAGCCCATTCTGGAAAGAAATCTCGGGGAGTTGCAGGAAGTTTTCGAAAGTTTTGATGAAAAAGCTATTTCAGGCGCATCCCTCGGCCAGGTATACCTCGCAAGGTATAAGGGAAATGAAGTGGCTGTAAAGGTGAATAGGCCAGATGCGGAATTTCTTATAAAAAGGGACATAATAATAATGGACAGAATCCTAAGATTCGCAAGGGGGCGAATAGAAAACTTCCTTTATCTCAGCATAACAAATGTGCTGAAAGATTTCAGAAGAAGAATTATTGATGAAATGAATTATGAAAAAGAAGCTTCAAATTCAAGGAGAATTGCGAAAAATTCTATTGGGCGGGAAAAAATAATAATACCAAAGGTTTACAATGAAATCTCCTCAAAACAGGTTCTTGTTATGGATTACATCTCCGGAACAAAGATAACTGACATTAAAACACTGAAAGAAAAGAATATTGATACAGTTAAGCTTGCATATGATCTCGACATATCATTCATCAGAATGCTCCTGAGGGATGATATATTCCACGCAGACCCACATCCAGGCAACATATCTGTTACAGACTCAGGCGAATTGATTCTTTATGATTTTGGAATGGTCGGTGACCTCGATGACAACACAAGGTACTACCTTCTGTCGCTATATGATGGATTGACAAGGGGTGACATAGATCAGATAGTTGATTCCCTCATAGGTGTAAAGGCACTCTCTCCGGCTGCAAATCGTGGCGTGATCAAGAAAAGCGTGGAGCTTGGAATGGCGGGGATGACAGGAAAAAGAGCTGAAGACAGTGAAATCAGGGAGTTGATGGAGATTGCAAATGGTGTTGTCTTTGAGTTTCCATTCAGGCTTCCCACATCACTTGTGCTATACATGAGAATGAGTTCCCTTTTGGAAGGAATATGCCTTTCACTTGATCCGGATTTCAAGTTTGTCCGCATTCTGAGGAAACTGTTTGTGGACGAGGGCCTGTTAAAGGAACTTTATGAAAAACAGATAAGCATGTTCGTGGAGGATTTCGTCAGGTCAATTGAAGCAGGAGTTGCCATTCTCCCCCTGTTAAGGCGAAAGCTGGAAAGCGATGAAGAGAAACAGGCTGCCAAAAAGCGAGGCAGTGTCCCTATGGCCATTTTTGGCGGTTTTTTATTAATATCCGGTGTATATGAATACGGGAAAATGCCCTTTGCAGGAACTTTATTGTTTGGTTTGGGGATTGTTGCAAGCCTTGTCTCGGTATTCCGAAAGGAATGAGTTTTATATTGAAATAACAACCTTTCCTCTTTCATAGATATAAATAGAGAACATGCTTTTAAAATATAATTAAATGACTGGACAATGAATAAATTACTCAGTTCGTTGATGAAAGATTTGACAGGTGGTTACACGCCAATGAAGATAGTAAGATTCACTCTGATGGCATTTGCAATGCTGGATGCTTCAGCTCATCTATACGCATCACCTGCTTCCTACCCATTTGTGACATTCTGGCTTGAAATTGAAGTTTCGGCATTTATAATAATTGCAATTGTATTTTTGCTGGGGCTGAAGATATGGTATATACCAGCCATACTTTTCAACGCATTCAATCTTGTTGTTTATATGATCTCAGGAATAACATCTCTTCCCCCAATTTCCGGAACTCCCCTTGTGGGCCATGTCCAGTTCGCTTCCTATTCATTTGGAAGGGCATTTTCCCTCATTGCATGGTTATACATCATGGTTGTGGGAATAATCATGCTGAAATATGACAGAGGTTCTAAACTGAATGATCTTTTGAAGGAAGACGAGAACTGAATTCCCCTCTGCCATTTATCAGGAAGAGCAAATATCCGGAAACGGCACTTGCATTTCTGAGAAACCATAAAAGATCAATTTCATTTCTTTTGGCTTTCCCTTTCTCTATCGATTCCCATATTTCCCTGTTCTTGAATCTCAACTGGCCTCTCCCGTACCCATTCCAGAACGCCTGTTTCATGAATGGCACAAATCTATTCCTTGTGTTATGAACAACTGTGCATTCCCGGCAAATCATGCTCCTGGCATTATTTCTGACAAGTCTTAAATTCAGGTCTATATCTTCAGCAGTTACAAATCTTGTGTCAAAGCCGCCTACATTTAAAAAAAAACTTTTCCTGACAGCAAGGTTCATTGAAGGTGCAGTAATTTCAAAACCCTTAAAAAATAATTCAACCCTTCCATATTTTGAGTATCTTTTCGGGCCTTCCTGTTTCGTAATTCCAGCCACCAGATCATTTTCATCAAGTGCTTTTGACATGCGCTCCACCCAGTCTTTATCAGGGATCGCATCTGCGTCTGTAAATATTATTTTTTCCGACTCTGCATTCTCCACGCCGATATTCCGGCCTTCTCCCCTCCTGCATTTTTTCACAATTACCCTGATCCTTTCGGAATCGATTTCCATGGCAATGCGTGCTGTATTATCAGTGCTTTCAGAATCAACAATTAATATCCTGCACTCTGCTGTCTGGTTCAAAAGAGATTTCAGAACATTGCCTATATTCTTCTCTTCATTGTAAGTTGTTATAACCACTGTAGGTGAATCCGGTTCTAAACCCAGTCTGCTCTCCTCGTTTCCCGTTCTTTTTTAGTCTCTTTCTTGTATTTCTTGTAATGCTCCCTGCAGAGATGTACTTTTGTTGCCTTTCCATCGAAAGTAAAAACCTTATTCGCAAGTTCAGCGGGCACTGTTTGGTAGCTATCCTCTTTGCATCCCTGGACATCGCACTTTTTTTCCGACATGATAATGTAATATGCATCTCGTTTATTATTTTTAGGCAATGAAAATACACTCAGAAAGGGAATGCCCGGAGTAAGCTCCCTTCTGTTCCCCTGTATAACAGGCTGGCAGCATTCGACTATGGCTTTTTAAGGCACGCTGCGTCCTACCTGGCCCTCAGAGTGGTCTCACAGGGCCTCTTTGGACTTTCTCCAACCAGGTCGGCTGTTCCATCATCAATCCTGGAAACGTCATCCTCCGGGAATCATTCTTTACCAGGAAATGTTCTTTTCTTTTGCCGTTGCCATTCCTCTCGGAATACCTGCAGTGCAGGCTGATATCCACCCAGGAGGGGAGACTTTCCTCACTCCAAAGGAGCGTAAGCTGCCCTCGGGCTTTCCCAATGGTAATCTGCAGTTAATTAATTAAAATGTCGAATATTTGAATATATATTGTCCCGGAACAGGATTGCATTTTCAATAAATCAAATCAAAAAATTGCAATTTGCTTATGTGCCTGGCATTGATGCCAACAAGAGGAAACCTGCGTTGCAACGATGAAAACAGGTATTGCAATTTGTGAAAGCTTGTATTTGTTTGTACCATACCATTGTACCATAACTTAGTTATTAACCACTTCGATGGCAAATACATGAATAGAATAACTGTAGCGGCATTAGCCGTTGTATTTATACTTGCAGGTGCAAGTGCTATTTCATTTGCCTCTTCAGGCAATGTGAGTGGAGCACTTACTACAAGAAACATAGATGGATATTCTGTTTCATACAACAGCACAACGGGGTACATAAATAATGTATCCTACCAAAATGAAGCAGAAGGGCACGTAGTTCTGGCTAGCGGCATAAGCGTTAACGGAACACAGGTTACAAGCAGCACGTTTTTGAATAATGCCACATCAATTGACGGAGGGAAAGTAGTATTATTCGGGAAAAGCAGGCCGCAGTCTTTTGGAATAATGACTGGTTCCAGTGGGAGCAGCAATATGAGTTTGCACCTTTCGGAATCTGCAAAGATGATGCAGCAGCAATTCAACCTATCCTCATCGGAACAGTTGTCTTTGGGAAACATGGGAATGAATTCCTATGCGAATATGAAGTTCAGCTCCTTTGAGATAAAGAACGAAAACTTTTCAGGCGTTCTGCTTACTGATGGAAATGCATCTGTAAAGGGAGAAGGTTCCTCAACACATATGATAATAAACCAGTACAACACCTCGCTGACGGAAAGTGTTAGGCCACTCTTTGCGGTATTCATGACATCTGAAAATATACAGAACCTCCTTGAGAACCACAAAGACCAGCTGGAAAACAGCAGATTCACATACAACTCAACGACTGGCAAAGCTTCAGGCAAGTACGTAAGCTTCTCATTTAACAACAACACTAACACAGTAACGAACATGAATCTTACAGATCAGAGAGTAAATAGCTCAATCTTCTCTTCAGTGAAAATTTCAGGAAATGGCACTATAGGCAAGGGTATGGAAATCCCTTCATTCAAAATGGGTGTAGTTCAGATATACGGTTCGTTATTCTTCTATGCCAATGAGACATATGCAATGGCTATCCATGACAATCCCGTTGCCCAGTCATCTTATATAGTGGATAATGGATCAATCGTCTTCACACTTCCTGCAGGCAGCAATGTGTCGATACTGAAAATGAAAGGAAATGACATGCAAGTCAATGGTTCGATGGTTATGTCAGATTCTTCATTCCAGGATAATAGCATGTTTGGCCTTGACAGCAGAATGAGTTTTGGAACCAGCGTTCTAAAGATCACTACGCCGAATTTAACGGAAATGATGAACATTAACGGAGGGAATATATCCGTTAAAAACAATTCAACCATAACAGTAAAATCAAAGAACTACTCAATGATAAGAACAGTCGCCCTGCCTGGCTTGCACAATGTTGGAAAGTACCAGAAAAGGATAGATGAGGCATTGAGCTCTGGAAAGATCTCGACCGAACTTTCAATAAGCGGCAAGAACAATTCCCAGAACTTTACAATGAATTTTAACTCCACAGTCAATACAAGCATCACATCCTCAGGTTCACACCACGTTACACTATCTATCGGTGCAAAACCGGGCCACACAAAAGGAACAGATATTGCAATATTCCTTTCAAATTCATTCCTGCAGAATTCCCACAACATAAGCATTAAATTCGATGGCAGTGTAGTAACGTCAATGAATATGAGCGCATTCCTTAACTATTCAAGCTCAACTTCCGCTTCCTATTCTGTGTATAAGGAAAGCAATGGCGATCTGGTAATTTTCCATGTCCCGCACTTTTCCAACCACACGATAGAAATCTCAAACACCGCCAGCCAGTCTAGTTCTCCATTAAGCAATTCATCATATATGATTCCAGCATTGGGAATTGCTGCAGTGGCACTCTTATCAATAGGAGCAGTTGTTTATCTCAGAAAGAGAAACAACTGAAAAAATTAATTTTTGAAATTACCCTTCCAGCAATACTTTTTTTGCATATTTTCTTGATACCAGTATTTCTGATATTTGATCGGGGAGGTATACTATATCGCCTTTATGGAGATAAAAGTCGCCTATTGCAGTGGCAACTGGCAGAAAATCAGCATATACTGTTACGGAAGATAATTGTTCAATTTCCTCTTTAGCCTTGGCGGGTGCCTCTTCTTTCTCTAAAGCTGCTTCTTCAATGCTTTCCTGCGGAATCTCCTCTTCATCTATGGCCTTTTCTTCCTCGGGCTTAAGTATTTTCTCAAGAAATGCCATCATTGTGTTGTGGTTCTCCATTATGAATTTTTTCTCCTCAGGAGCCAGGGGTTCATAAGTTTTTGAGCTGATATCAAACAGAGAGTCCCTTAACAGTTTTTCATATCTTTTGAGGAGAAAATTTTTCAGGTTATTTTCCAATTTCTCCTTCTTATCCATTATTTTCCTGTAGTTTTCAATTTTAGATTCAGAAACACTTTTAGCTGCCATTTCATTCAGCGTGATTATGGCTTCCTTCACTTCGTTGTAAAAATTGGACTTAATTTTCTGGATGGACTGGCTTGAACTTTCTATCCTGTAATATTCCCTTATTTCTTTTGTGATCCTCTCTATTTCTACAATTGATAAGCCCATCTCTCATCATCATATACCATACTTGTTAAAAAATATATATTATCGTGAAAGGGCTTTGAAGTTCTCTTTTCCAAATATCTCCACTGGAAGGTCTCTGAAAACCTTTCCAAATATCTCTTTCCAGTTGCCACGATAGTTCTGCTCTATCATTTTCGCCCTTATCGGTACAGAATCTGGCGGCAGAAACCTGTTATCATCATTTGGATCATTTACGTAGTCTGTTTCCAGGAGAAAACCCGCTTCCGTTGAAACAGAATCCCTCACAAACCTTCTGGTTGCAGGAATGGAAAATCGGATTTGCGAGTTTATTAACAGATTTTCCGGCAGGGCATGGTGTTTCACTACCATTTTTGGATCTAACCCTGACCTTTTTGCCATTGATTCCAGCTCTTTTATTTTCACTTTGTCAAGGTCCTCCGTATGCAATATAGCAGGGCATTTCATATCAGAGCATGCTGAAAACGCATATTCCAGCAATTGGTTTGAATTGCCAACAGTTTCTGTTGGAACAGGAAAATGCGGCCTTCCTACTTCTCCAAGGGCATTTGCCTTATTTTCGAGGATAAGGCTGGACGCCCTGTCAATGCCATCCTTTACAATTTTTTCAGCATCAAGGTTCATTTCACCAAAATGAATTAAATCAGTGGGGTATGGCCCCAGAGTTACCAGAACATCGAGTTCTGTTTCCCTTCTCACAATTTCGGCCATTTTCAAAGTCCTGTCGTATATTGTTTCATAATAATGGCCTGAAGGCAAAGAATAGTCTGGCAAATTGGTTAGATTTATTGCATTTCCGCCTGCTTTCTCAAACCTGGCCGCGCCATTTAAAAAATTATTATTGTAATTCAGGTGAAAATGATTGTCAAAAATAATGAATTCTCCCTTCAAAAGTCCACCAGTCTTTTTTGTTTCAGTTGATTGTTAAGAATCCATGAAAGTTTCTTCGCACTTTCAATGCCAAGTTTTCCATATTTCATAAATTCTTCATTGGAAGAAAATTTAATTGGTTGTGTTTTAAGTGCTTCCCTGACTGAACTTCTGATAACCCATACCCCAAGGGGAGAATGATACTCTGAACCTATGTTCCTCACTACGACTATGGATGCCTGCCTCCTTATGGATTTTAGGTACTTTATTACGGACAGCCTGGCCGCATAATATGCCCCTGTAATATTAGATGAATATCTTGTCCTTCCCTTATACCCTTCATAATCGATTGCCACAGAACCCTGGCCCCATAAGGATCCTCTGTTCCACTGTTCAAGCATTTCGAAGGAAAGTGGACCAGGGAGAAGAACTATCTGAAATGAATTTCCAATATATGTCATGTTGAATTGCATTATTTCAGAAATCCATGGATAATGAATTACATCCTTTTTCATTTCTTTGAAGAGAACATCATCAGTTGCAGTGATGGCCCACCTTGTTGGAACCATTTTCCTCTGAAATTCCACACCGACCAAACCTCCAGCAAGTATATTTTGTAAATATTCAGGCTGGAAACCTTCCTGGTATAGCTTGAACAAAGCATCCGAAGACTTCAAATCGCTGTCGTCGTGGACATAATCCACCATCCTCGGTATTTTTGGATTTCCAGTAACTCTCAAATTAGATACCATCGCTGTAGATCCCACCGGTGTATCAAAAAAATCGCCAGTGTCGGTTCCGTGCATAGAGAAGTGATCTGCCTTGAATGCAATTTCAAAAGGCTTTACAGAAGAAGCGCTTTCAAGAATATATTCATGAATTTTTTCATCAGGCCTTTTAATGGACATTCTTGAGGCTGTTCTAAAAACATTTGAATTCATTGAGATTACCTCTTCAAGCTTCAGCCCGAACCTATCCTTTCCATAATTGAAAACATCCGGATTGAATAGGGCTGTAGGTCCTGCAAGAACTTCAGGGTATCCGTAATTCCCCACGAATATGCCCGGGGGCGTATCAGTTTCAGCGTCACCGCTGATCGTCCTTATTTCCGGGCCAATTGATTTTAAGTTTTTGATTATAGGGCAATAACCAAGCCCGCATAAATTCTTCTTTGCCTTGCATGAACTGCAGTATGGAAACACTGAATTATACATGGTTAAGAAACTATTAATTTTATCCTTTATGGATGCCAATGCTCCAACAGGAGCAGTTCATAATTCTGCTTTACAAAATGCGGTTTTCAACATCAGGCACATATCAACACTTCAGGAAACATTGAAGCATATTGCAAACCTTAGTTCTTTTGGAAACTGGCAACCAGCCAGAGGGTGTGGTTCAACAAAGCCATGCCTACGGCCATGGGAAAATACAGCAATAAGCCTCATGCAATCCGGGGCCAGTTGATGCTTCACAACAAAAGGAAAAATTAGAAAAGATTTATTAGAGAAACATGTTAGGGGAATCAAGGTGAAAATAAATGCAACAGGGACAAATGGCATATGATAGAGCAATTACAGTTTTCTCGCCCGATGGGAGACTTTTCCAGGTAGAATACGCAAGAGAAGCAGTTAAAAGAGGTTCAACTGCTCTTGGGATTAAATTCAAGGATGGGGTTCTTCTCATTTCTGAAAAAAGGCCAAGAAGCAAACTGATGGAACAGAACTCGCTCGAAAAGATCCAGTTAATAGATGACTTTGTCGGTTGTGTGACATCAGGACTTGGTGCAGACGCAAGGGTTCTCATAGATTTTGCCAGAATAGTGACACAGCAGGAGAAGGTCAGTTACGGCTCACTGGTCAACCTTGAAAACCTGGTTAAGAAAGTTGCAGATCAAATGCAACAGTACACACAGTATGGAGGAGTTAGGCCATATGGTGTTTCAATAATCTTTGCAGGCATCGACCAGGTAGGAGCACGATTGTTTGATTCAGACCCCTCAGGAGTCATAAATGAGTATAAGGCAACAGCTATAGGTGCAGGCAGAGAGCAGGTCCTATCATATCTGGAAAAAGAGTACAACGAAGAGGTCGATGAAAAGACGGCAATAGGCATCGGGATAGCCGCACTTAAATCATCAATAGAGGAGGGCGCTGAATACAAGACGCCTGAGGTTGCCTCCATAAGAAGCGACTCAACATTCAAGATTTTCACAAAGGAAGAAATTGAAAAATTGGTAAAATAAGGGAAAGATTTAAAACCACAATTTTTTTATTATTTCATGAACGAGGAAAGTGTTATAAAAGAAGTTTTGGCAAGCAAGAAAAATATTGCAGTTGTTGGCATAAGCAATAAGCAGGAACGAGATAGTTTCAGGGTGGCAAAATACCTCACAGAACATGGTTTTAATGTCATCCCGGTAAACCCGGCAATGGAAATGTGGGAAGGAATAAAGTGTTATCCGGATCTTCTGTCAGCATCAAAGGATCACAAAATTCAGGTAGTTGATATTTTCAGGAAATCAGAAGCTGTTGTACCTGTAGTAGAGGAGGCCATTAAGGTAAAGCCTGATGTAGTCTGGATGCAGTTGGGAGTGGAAAACACAGAAGGGAGGAGACTTGCCGAAGGGAACTCCATTAAAGTCATAATGAATAAATGCATTATGGAAGAACATAAAAAAATGAATGTCGGGGTAGCCTAGCCCGGTAAGGCGGTAGATTCGAAATCTACCGCTCTTGTAGCTCGGGAGTTCAAATCTCCCCCCCGGCGCTGAATATTTTGATCATCACAAGAACCCTGTTTTTATGGGTAATGAAATGAAGCCCTTATTAATTAAAATTTATTTTGAGCGCGCATAACTCCGGAATAGTTTAAAAAAAAGTCAAAAATTCAGCAAAAATCCATTTGAAGAGAGCGCAATTGTAAATTCATAGCTAAAACCAGAAGTTCTGCGGATAATCGATATGGCCTGTTTGCAATCAGATGTGAAATTCGACATTTCAGAGCCCAATTTTTTAAAAAAAATTTATAGCAAGTGGAAATATGGCATGAATAAGGACAGTGAAAGACTATGGATCAAAATGAAGTCATCGTAAGAGTGGGCGGGGCGGCTGGAGACGGCGTCCAGTCTGCAGGATTAATAATTGCAAGAGTTTTTTCCAGGAGCGGATTATACGTTTCGACTTATAACTATTATCAAAGTATTATAAGGGGTGGCCAGAGCTGGTATCAGACACGGGCATCTATCCGGAAGGTGAAGAACCAGGGGGATGATCTTGACATTCTTGTTGCACTAAATAAGGATGCGCTTGAAAGGCATACAAATCCTGAAATTAATGAAGGCGGGGCTTCATCACTGAAAGGAATTGTTGTATATGACAAGTCCGTTGGAGAATTCAAGAAATTTGATGGAATAAAATACTGTGAGATGAACCTTGGGGAAATAGCACAGAAATACAGCAAAAACTCACTTCTGAAAAATACGGTTGCTATAGGTGCCATCTTTGGTTATCTCTCCATGGATTTCGAAATACTCGCAGAAGTTATAAGAGATCAATTCGGTGGCAAGGGAGAAATTGCAGAACTTAATGTCAGGGCTGCAAGAGAAGGTTATGATACATTTGTAGAAAAATTCGGAAAGGCCACGAAGGAACTTAAGACGCCAAAAAAGAAACTTTATCTTCTGGCAGGTGGAGAGGCAGCCGGGCTTGGTGCAGTAAGAGCAGGGCTGAAAGCATATTTCGGATATCCTATGACACCCGCAACATCAATAATTCACTATCTTGCATCACACGAAAAGAAATTCAACGTATTTGTAAAAATTACTGAAGATGAAATATCCGCCATCAATATGGCTATAGGGGCAAATTACGCAGGAGTAAGAGCCATGACAGGTTCTTCGGGAGGCGGATTTGCATTGATGACTGAAGCCGTCGGCATGTCAGCGGAAATGGAGATACCTCTGGTTGTTTATGAAGCCCAGAGAGCTGGCCCTTCCACAGGGCTTCCCACAAAAACAGAACAGGGAGACCTGTTGCAGGTATTGGGGGCATCACAGGGCGACTTTCCAAAGGCAATCTTCTCTCCAAGAAATATTGAAGAGACGTACTATATGATAGGAGAAGCCCTTAACCTTGCGGAAGTATACCAGATTCCTGTGTTTTTCATGGTGGACCTTTATCTTGCAGAGCACTATGAAACAGTTGAAAATTTAAAATTCGACTTCGATATGAAAAGAGGAAAATTTGCTACTGGCAACGAGAAAGATTACAAGAGATATGAGTTTACTGAAGATGGAATATCTATCAGGGCACTGCCTGGAACACCAAATCTAATGCATAACGAGGACTCAGACGAGCATGATGAAAAAGGGGACGTAGTCAGTGATGCAGTAACAGACCCACTCATTAGAAGGAAAATAATGGAAAAAAGGATGAAGAAATTGGAGAAGTTAAAGAAGGAATTGCCTCCCACGCCTTCATACAGGCTCGAAGACGCTGAATATGCCCTTGTACAATGGGGTTCAACACAGGGGCCGGTTGAAGAGGCAGTTGACATCTTGAGGAACAAAGGAATAAAAACCGGTGCGATAGAGGTAAACAGGCCATACCCTGTCAATCCAGACATATTGAAACTTGTAAAGGGGAAGAAAAAAGTAATATTTGTGGAAAACAACTACACAGGGCAACTTATGAGGCTTATCAGATCTGAGCTGAATGTGGAAGCAGATCTCATAACAAAGTACGATGGCGAGTCTTTCTACCCTGGCCAGCTGGCAGAGGAAATAGAGAAAAAAATAAAGGAGTGATAAAAATGGTTACATTTACAGATTTTAAAGGAACTGTGAAAGCGGATTGGTGCCCGGGATGCGGAAATTTTGCCCAGCTAACAGCAATTCCAATGGCACTTGCAGAACTGGGCATAAAGCCAGAGAATACAGTAATTGCATCTGGCATAGGCTGTTCAAGCAACATGCCTGAGTTCATGAAGGCGTATGGGTTTCATGGAATACATGGAAGGTCCTTGCCCGCCGCATCGGCTATCAAATGGGCAAATTCAGAGCTTACAGTCATTGCCTATGGCGGTGACGGTGATGGATTCAACGAAGGCACACAGCATTTTTACCACGCAGCAAGAAGGAACCCTGATATAACATACATTGTTTCAGATAACCAGATCTTTGGGCTGACAACAGGGCAGGCTTCTCCAACTTCCAGGCTCGGCATGAAGACTAAAACAACTCCAGATGGCAGCATTGAACCTCCAATAAATCCTGTGACAATGGCACTCAATGCAGGCGCAAGCTTCGTCGCAAGAGAATTCTCAGGTGACGTGAAGCATATGCAGGCAACAATCAAGAAGGCAGTCCAGCATAAAGGATTCTCTTTTATAGATGTTTTCAGCCCATGCGTCACATACAACAAGGACAACACATACGATTTCTTCAGGAAGAGAGTCTACAAGGTCGAAGATGAGAAGCACGACACTTCAGACTTCATGGCAGCTTATAAAAGGGCAACTGAATGGGGAGACAGAATACCCATTGGAATACTTTACGAAAACAATGACATGACCTATGAGGAAAGAGATTCAGTGCTGAATAAGCCACTTATAAAACAACCATTTACAAAGGTAACTGAAGAAGACCTTCTGGAATTCTACTGAAAGTACTAAAGTTTTCTTCATATTTCTAAACTTTATTATACTAATATTAATTTCGCAGGGATGAATTTCACATTCAGGCAACTTACTTTTCAATCTTTCGGATCAGTTGGCCCGGCATTAAATTTCGTTGCTTTGCTTCCACTAATTGCATATTTTGCCGGATCAATGATGCCAGTCGCTACTGCAATAGCCTTTACGGTAAGCTTCATGAGTTTCCTTCCAATTATATTCTTTTCAACGAGAATAGCCGATGGCTCAGGGTACGCGGCTTACGCCATGTATTCGCTCGGATACAGGGCCTCAATATTTACTGGATTAATTTACATAATGTACTCTTTTCTCGTAACCCCGAATATACTCATGTTTTCATCATTTTTCATTCATTCATATTTCGATTATGGCCAAAAAATCCTTTTCGATTTGCTTTTTTCAGGTGTTCTAATATTAATTCTTTCAATACCATTAATCAAAAAGAGAGCTCTTGCAATCTCTGCGATCACAGCAATAGGAGTAATAGAAATTTCAGGCATTCTTTTGTTGAGCATTATTATGATATTAATGGCTAAAAACATTGGGTTTGAAATAAGTTCAACCACAATTTTTACAGGGAATTTCTGGGAAGGTGTCATGATCGGTGTTCTCATGTTTTCAGGGAGTGGAAGTGGCATTTTCCTTTTTAACAGGTCTAAAATCAACCCATCCAAAGCCAATAAGACACTTCTCCTCTCCTATTCCCTGACAGGTGCGGTCATGATACTGTCATCCTATTCTCTAACCATTTTTCTTGGGGGGAAGCTTGGATCATATTCAACAAATCCCGGCTTCCTGCTCAAAATTCTCGGCCTGGACATTGGAAATTTTCTGCCATTTCTCCTGGTTGTTCTTTTGCTCTTAAGCGCATACAATCTGATGCTTTCATATTCCCACGCCCTGTTAAACATGTATGAAAATTTCCAAAACAGCGTATTGAAGAAAATCAAATACACAGATGCAAGAACATTCTTTGCCATGCTTCTTCTGGCAGACATTGGAATATTGCTCTTTTCAAGAGCCACAATAGGATTTTACTCTGCCTTTGTGTTATTAGCTGAACTGGTAAGCCTTTGCTATGTTGTTGTGCATCTCATAGTAGGCGCCTCTCTCCTCAGTTCAAACAGATTCAGAATGGAAATAAGGATAATTGGCTTTCTTTCAATATCCCTCTTATTGATCGCAATGATTGGCTCACTGCTCAATAGTTCTGCCTTTTTCTATATAACAATAGGCCTCTTCTTGCTGATATTGTTATTTTCTATTGTGGGCTCATCCTTAATTTTCGGAAATTTTCGTTTGGTTCCGGATAAAAGCTGAAATTGTCACCTCATTTTAATTGTGCCGCCCGAAGGGCTCCCTGGAACTTTCTGCTTGTATAATATTGAAAACAGCCCAAGTGGAGTTCTCCCTTTTTTCTCTGGCTCTTTTAATTTCAGGAAAAGGAACGATGATGAAAATCTTCCCGCAAACACAATCATATATGAGAATTCAAGAGCCTTTGCAAGAGGAAATACTGACAATGCGTATTGAAGCAGATAACCTCCTGTGAGGGCCCCCATCAAGTATACCAGGCCATTGAAACCATTTATTATGGAAATGTATTCTGCTCTCCTTCTGGTGGGTATTATATCAAGAAGATACGAATTCATAACTATATTCTGCAAAGCCGCAAGAAAGCCGCTGTATGCTTCTAAAAGGATAAAGAGAAGAAATGAGTGGAAAAATGCATAAAAAACAGGAATCAAACTTAACATCACCCTGTTAATGAAGATAAGCGGCGGCCTCTGTGTTTTGTCATTCACTCTGCCCAGCAGGGTCTGTATAACTATGGTCACTGTAAGTGAAACTATTGTAAGTATGGCAACAACCCTTAATCCAAAACCCATGACTGACACAATTGTGATGGGAAACATTGGCCATGCCATTGACCAGAAAAAACCCTGAACATTGGTTGCCCTGAAATATGGGAAAAAGTTTTCATCATATCTTATTTTTCTTATTGTTGCTATTAAGGAACCTTCAAACCTTGCTTTGTGCCTGGTTTCCTTAAGGCCAATGAGAAGAACGCTGGATATCATATATGTGGCTGAAGAAAGAAAAAATGGCAGCATTATGTTAGACTGAAGGTCATTGCCAAAGAGAAACACCATTACAACCAGGGAAATTATAGCACCTCCAGAGGATATGTTATTTACGAAAGTCAGAAACTTTCCTCTAATGCTGGAATCTGCAAGATCAGCAATAAGCGAAAACCAGTTCACAGACATCATGGAACCGAAAAGTGATATCAGAGAATAGACGATGATAAGATTTAATGGATTTCCAGTGTACGGCATAATCAACCAGAGGACACCAAGAACAATACTTCCAACAACGAGAAATATCTTTCTTGACCCGGTTCTGTCGCTCATCTTGCCCCATAAAATCTGGCCACCGTTGGATATAGCATTCGCAGAAGACTGCAACCACCCCATTTCACTTGCGGTTGCACCAATCAGGACAGCGTAAATTCCAACAAATGTTGATGCTGCAGTTGCACCTACAGATAGCAAAAAAGATCTAATTCCTATAATGGATTTATTGGCCAACAAGTAGGTTCTGTGGGATTGAAACCCTAAATATATACATATCTGAAGCAAATACCACTTTATAACGTATTTTTACGCGATCCATCCAGCAGATTCATTTCAAAAAGAATATGTCAAAAAGCAACTGAAAATTAGTGTGTGAGTTTTAAGAGAGAAAGTTATTAGATGTTATAATTATAGATAAGAAGAAGTCCAGTTCAGAATAAAGCCACTGAAACAATAGCATTTATATGCATATTTCTACTACCCCACTACTCAATCAAGTTCAAAATTTGAATTAAACTAGGGTGATATATTGGCGAATGGAGAAAATGCAGGGGCAAAATTAAGCAGTGACAGGGAAAAATTCAGGTGGTCTAATAGTAAATATAAGAGGAGAGTACTGGAACTAAAAAAGAAGAGCGATCCACTAGAGGGGTCACCTCAAGCCAGAGGGATCGTTATCGAAAAAATTGGGATTGAAGCTAAACAGCCCAATTCAGCTATCAGGAAATGCGTAAAGGTTCAACTTATTAAGAATGGCAGGCAGGTAACTGCCTTTGCACCCGGTGATGGGGCCATAAATTACATTGATGAGCACGATGAAGTTCTCGTCGAGGGAATTGGCGGAAGCAAAGGAAGAAGTAAGGGAGACATTCCAGGAGTCAGGTATAAAGTAGTTGGAGTTAACGGGATTTCTCTCTCAGAGTTGGTAAGGGGAAGAAAGGAGAAGACGGTGAGATAATGGATCTTAAAATTTTTGGAAAATATGATGTGAACGGGATTGAGGTTCATGATATGGGCCTCTCAAAATATATTAACCTTAATTCATACGTGAACTTGCATACAGGTGGACGATTTTCAAATTATTCTGCAGGAAAAAAGAACGTGAACACTGTAGAGCGGTTAATAAACAAGCTTATGAGGACTGAAAAGTGGACCGGCAAGAAATATGGTGCTTACAGGATCCTTAGGGATGCGTTTGAAATCATAGAGGAGAAGACAAAGCAAAACCCTCTGCAGCTACTTATTAATGCAATTGAGAATGCAGCGCCAAGGGAGGAAGTCACAAGACTGAAATATGGAGGAATAGCAGTTCCAAAAGCCGTAGACGTCGCTCCATCCAGGAGAGTTGATGAGGCCCTCAGAAATATTGCGATAGGGTCGACTGATGCTTCATACAAGAACAAGAAATCTATTGAAGCATGTCTTGCTGATGAAATTATACTCGCTTCCAAAAATGATCAAAATTCCCACGCAGTTGCAAAGAAAGAAGAAGTGGAAAGAATAGCAGCATCAGCAAGGTAAACCAAACAACTTTTCATTTTTATGCAATTTGCAATGGGTAGAAATTTATATTTTGTTAAGCTTACTTTTATATGAAGGATAAACTCGTTATTGGTGTAGTGAGCCTTTTGCTGGGGGCACTCATCCTGGTTTCATTGTTAATGCCGTGGTGGTCGGAAAGCCTTGGCATATTTTTTGGAAAATTCACATTTTATCCCTTCAGTATTCCAGGAATTGCACCTAATAATGCAACCGATAATGTAAGGTATTTTTCGTATATATCAGGTGTTTTATCCGCCCTATCTGGAGTTGCCGCAATAGTTTCTGGCATCTGGATGATCTACAAAAAGATAGGGGAAAATGCAAATATAAGTTCAGTAATAGCATCTATTATTGGGATTCTTGGAATGATCTTTTATGTAATATTTATTTACAAAATTTCTCCCGACACTGGAGGCAGTATTTTCTATTACAGCACCAGTGTATATAGCTATGGACTGCAGGCGGGTTTTTACATTGAAGGAATTTCATCCATAATATTGTTCATAGTGGGAGTGATCTCACTATCCTGATTGAAAACTCAATAAAACTCAAGTGAAACGGCTGCAAATGTGATCGCGACCATCAGGCCCAGGGTAACATAAGAAAGCATATGGGACCATTTCCTCAACTTTCTTAATTCTTCCATTTTGCCCTCCCTTGCCATTTCCATTATTCTTTTTCCATGATACATGTTGTTTCCATACATTATAAGGATCATTGCACCTACCAAAACAATCTTCACAAGCAATATATTTCCGCCAGGCGTGTTAAAGAGCGCACTATAATCGTAGTTCAGGTACCATGTGGCATTATATATCCCGGTTATGATCAATACCGCTAAAGTAATATTCGTGATCATTGCAAACTGCTTCCCCACAAGGCCTACAATCCTGGTTCTGAATTTCTCATCGTCAGTAATCCTGTAAGATGCTGGAACAACAACCACCCAGATAAAGAATGAACCACCGACAAAAATAATTGAAGAAAATACGTGAATCCAGAGAATTATTGTGTTTATAAGGGTCAAATCCATTAATCTTCACTTCCTTTAAGCATAATCTTTCATATATTCCTTATTACTGCTTAATTTTTGGTTTTTCTATTGCCAGTATCTCCTTTATCACTTCATTAAGGTTTGAGATCATCTTATCAATTGCCTCCCTTTCCCCCGCCTTTTCCAAAACAAAAGCAACTTTTACCTCTCTGATAATCACTGATGCCATAAGATCAATTGCTTGGTTAAGGATTGTCGTATCCTCTATGCTGGCAAGAACGTCCGGGAATAGAAGGTCTCTTCCCATTGAAACTGCCAGCATTCTCTCTCTAATGTTTTCCCTGAACAGGCGCAGATTGGAAACGTACTTTTTGCCCTTGGAAGTGAGATGGTACACTTTTGCCCTGCCTCTCATTTCATATCTTATAAATCCGTGATATTCCAGTGACTTCAGCAGTGGCCTTATTGTGCCACCTGAGACCATAGACCCGTCCCATTTCAGTTTTCTGGACAGTTCATACCCACTCATTGGTTTGAGGGAAAGGATAAAAAGGGCACTATCAGAATATTCACCTAAGTTCATGTATCGAATTCGACATTTTGAATTCATATTTAAGAATAACTATGTATTTAAAGAGAAAACGCCTTTATAAAGTGCATAAAATACGCAAACATAGTGTTTCTGCAACTTTCCCTTTACAGTATTAGAAAATCAATTTGAAGGGTGCCATTGGCAAGGAAGAGAGAGGTTCAGTTTTAAACATAACCACTCTCAATCATCCTGTAAAGCCCATTTTTCCAGTGGTTCTCCCCGAGCAGAAATAGTGAGAGGAATATTCCGCCACCGACTATTGTAAATGGCAACGATCCTTCAAAGAAAGAAACTAAGAAAAGAAGAACTAGCATTACGAATGAGACTGGCAGAAGGATAAATTGCGTTAAATTATATGTGGACGGGAGAACATCTTCCTGTGTAATTTGGTATGCTTTCCTGTAAAATGACATTGAAAAGCTGATGCCACAGTAAATGGGAACAAGCAGGGCAAAAATCCATATAAATTCAAACGCAAAATGTATACCTTCAATTGCAAGGAAAATGTTCGCCACTATTAAGGGAATAGAAACGAAAAGGGACTGCGACATTTTTGCAAGTACAGTTATCCGCATGTATTTTTCAACTGGGAATGAGATGAATGCCAGCCATGCCCTTTCCTTCGAAAGTGTTCCTGTACTCAGGCCAAGTGAAATCCCCCATGAAATGTATATCTCCGGGAAAAGGATGTAGAGAAGGGAATCTGAGGATGTTTTTGGCAGATTTTTCACATAAAAAAGCTGGAAAAATACAAAAAAAACTCCAAGTGCTGTGGTGAGCAGGGCTATTGTAAATATGCTTATCCTGTTGACCTTTATTCTTATATTGCCCATGCTTGCAGTTCTGGAAGAGAAATCTACCTGTTTAAAATGCAACTCAAAAACTGCCATGGAAGGCTTCTTTCCCCTGAAACTGAATAGTTCTTTGAATCCTTTTGATTTTGTGGACATGGCTGAGAGTTTGAACGGCAGGGAGTTCTGGCTAATGGCCCTGAAAGATACTGCAGTGGCAACAATAGTTACCAGGATCAGAAAAAGTGAGGATTCAACAAGGTGCCCTGACAGGAATGAGAGTGGGCCAAATGGGAATCCTGCATAGGAAGAAAAAATCCATGCAATTGCAACAATTGCAGCACCCACCCTGGCAGCCTTTGGGGTTCCTGCCATATTTAGGCTCATTGATATTGGAAGGATAGCCATGCATATTATGTCAGCAATGCCAATCAGCAGGGAAGCTTCGCTGTTTTTTAATATTATAAAGGAAGCGGAAGCTGCAGATATGAATATTAGTGATGAAGCAAGAGCCTGGGAGATGAAAAAGGCTGGTACAAGGACCCGGTTCTCAATTGGTGAAGTGAGAAGAAAGTCCCGATCAGCTGATGTAGTTGAAATTCCTCCTGTGTATATTGCAGATACCAGAAATATAAGGAAGAAAAACGCAAGGTAATAGGAACCAAAATTAACCGTGTCGTTCAGCCCAAAGTTTACAGTGAATATAGAATATATGAAAATAAAGAATATTACGAGGAGATAATTTCGTGAAAACCTTGATTTAACAAGTAACTGAAGGACCTTAAGAAACATTTTTCATCAGTTCCGAAACAATGCTTTCAATTGTCTTTGTCCCTTCAGCAAGATCTTCAAGTTCTTTTATCTGGCCTTCCCATACTTTCTTTCCGGACGAAAGTATGATAACTTTTTCTGTCAATCTTCTTGCTATGGATAATATATGTGTTGAAATGAGAAAGGTTGCATTCATTTTCTCAAAATAGTCAAAAACTTTTTCCTGAGTCGGTATGTCAAGATAATTCAGTGGCTCGTCCATTATTGCAAATCTTGGCTCATGAATAATTGACAGGGCCAGGCATAGTTTCTGCCTGTTGCCCCTTGAAAGCGTTAACGGTTTCTGCTTCTCCATTGATTTGAGATCTAGCAAATCCAAGAAAAACTCTATTTTTTCCTGAACGTTCTCCGTTCTTCTTATAGTCCCTATATAATCCAGGTTCTCTCTAACAGAGAGATTCAGGTATGGGCTGGCATCTTCAGGAAGGTACCCAATATATCGCTTTGCCTCAATGGAACTTGGTTTATGGCCGTATATTCTTACCATCCCTTTATCAGGTTTCATCAATCCTGAAATAATCTTGATCGTTGTTGTTTTTCCTGCCCCATTTTCTCCCAACAGTGCCACTCTTTCCCGATCTTTAATCTGGATATTGATGCCATCAACTGCCCTGATATCACCAAATGTTTTTACAACAGAATCCATCATTAAGGCGTTTGATAAATCCTCTTTATCTTTGTTATCTTCCTGAAGCATCGTTTTCCTATCACGCACATTTAAATAAATATTTTGTGGAAATAAGGAGTTAGCAAAAAATTCACTTCATCTGATTTCACGCATTTTCGCCGAGAACATTTCCAGCAATCTTTGTATTCTTATCATATCCATATACCTCCCTGAATATAATCAGGGAAACAGTAAGGCCTATTGCAGGGGCAATCGCCAACATTATGGTTGAAATGCCTGGCCCTATGGTGCTTGCAAGCACGGGGAAAATGGTAATTGAGAGAAATGTGGGGACCTCGGCTATAAAATTCGAGAACCCTGTAGCACTGCCTCTGTACTCTGGATCAGAAATGAGGGATTGTGATGTAAGTATAGGTTGATTGTTCCAGTGGTTTCCCCATACAAATAATATCATGAAAAACGGGACTATGAGGTAATATCCCGTTAAAATGAAGATACCGGAGCCAATGAGGGAGATCAATGTGATCGCATACCCATAAATGCTCAGGCTTCTCAGGCCAATTTTTGGAAGAAACTTCGGCCCAAGGAAGCCAGCTGGCAAACCAAATGAATAGATAAAGATAATCAGGTATCTCTGATCCAGGAGGCTGGAAATTCTGAAGTTGGATATCAAAAGTGGTATAAAGAATGCAAATGTTCCCACTTCAACCGAACTCACTATGCCTGAGATCCAGCTGAAACTTGTCGCCCTCCACCTGATGTCATCTTCTCTCAATTTTTTAATAAAGCCAAAGTAACCACCACTTCTCTTTGTGGATTTACCCCATAGATAACTTTCCTTCAGTTTTCTTGAAGCTACAAGTGCAATGACTGCCGGAATGGCTGAAATTCCCATTGCAAGCCTCCAAACATTGCTGTAATCTATTCTTCCAAGAAGGAAAAAGAGTATCATTAAATTAATAACGACGATGGCAAAACTTGCCATAAGCGTATTTTTAGCTCCAGTAACTTCCCTGTCTCCTGTACCTATTATATCCATAATAAAGCAATAGCAATTAGCCAGGTCGGAACCTACTGCGATTCCTGCTATAAATCTGAAAATGATAAACATGCCGGGTGTTGAAGATATTGCAGAACCGAGGTCGGCAAGAATGAATATAACCATGTTCATGATAAATATCTTTTTCCTCCCGATCCTGTCTGACAGCGCTCCACCGAAAAGGGAGCCTACAGCTGCACCACCAATTATGGCGCCACTGGCAAGCCCAAACAACAGACTTGTCTTAATGAATGTATCTCTTATGAAGAAATTTGACATAGGAACTACGAAAACGTTCCATTGATCCACAAATAAAGAAAGAAGCATTAAAGTTGCAATCATACCTTTTTCATTTTTATTGATTATTTTATCCATAATTCCATTTTTGTGATAAGATCATCTGTATTAAAATTTTAGTAATAAAACATTACATTATGCTCCAGAGAAAAGAAAGGTAAAATACCTGTATTAGTAATCAATCACTCACCATGATGCCGGATAAGAAAAAACTATTAAGCATTCCAGTTAAGGATGAAAGAATATCAAAAAACACAACTTTGGGAGAACTGATTGGCCAATTCCTGGAATCAGGGGGGTTTACGTCTTCTAAAATTGGCGTAGCCTATGAAATACTGAAGGAGATGGTTGAAGAGGAAAACACAACATTTCTCTCTTTTCCTGCAGACATTATTTCTACAGGCACAAGAGGAATAATTAATGATATGGTAAAGAGGAAGATGGTTGATGTCATAATAACAACGTGTGGAACACTGGATCATGATATTGCAAGATCATTCAAAGACTATTACTGTGGTTCATTTGATTACAATGACAGGGAATTAAAGGATCTTGGAATAAACAGGCTTGGCAGCGTGGTCATTCCCGATGAAAGCTATGGGGAAATCATGGAAGAATTTATGCAGAAGAGACTGGAAAAATTATATGCTGAAAGCAAAAAGTGGACAACATGGAAACTCATAGAAAGAATAGGGATGGAAATAAAAAATGAAGATTCCATTCTTTACAATGCTGCAAAAAATCACATCCCTATTTTTGTCCCGGGGATAACAGATGGTTCCTTTGGCTCACAGCTTTGGTCTTTCAAGGAAATGAATTCAGATTTTGTCGTTGATGTTCTTCAGGATGAACACGACCTTTCCGACATTATCTTCGATGCAAAGAAAACAGGGGCCCTCATGATTGGAGGAGGCATTTCAAAGCACCATACCATTTGGTGGAACCAGTTCAGGGGTGGGCTTGATTCTGCAATATACATTACAACGGCCCAGGAGTATGATGGCTCTTTATCTGGTGCAAAGCTTGAAGAAGCAATATCATGGAAAAAGGTAAAGCCAGATGCAAAATTTGTTAATGTTTATGGGGATATTACATCATTGTTGCCCCTGCTCGTTGGCCCGTTGCTGTAGAAGGACTTGGCATTTCTTAATTTCTATTTCAGAATCGGCAACAATTTTCTTCTGAAATGTTTTGCATTATTGAATGATAAAATTTTTAAATAACATTTTAAAAGATCAAACAATCTGCAGTTATGATAGACAAGCCGTGGGTCGAGGAGGAAAAGCTCAAGGATTTCATCATACAAAATAGATCTTACCACCTGCAGGAAAAAGAAGGCGATAAAATAGAACTTGTGTTTTACCCGGAACTTCCAGAAGCTCAGGCACATTTGCCAAATGGGCAACCCGTTGAACACATTATGAAAGGCATTAAAGAGGAAGGCAAGATATATTTTCTCTCCTTCAAGACCATCAGTTCCTTTGGGGAAACTGAGACAGAACTGGAAGGGGAAGATGATCCTATAATGCTGTGGCTCCAATTCATATGATTCAAAGTTAATTCTTAGAACCAGACTCTCTTTTGCAGCTGAAATAAGCATAATTTGGAGAATATAAGTTTGTTTACATAATTGCATGCTTCATGTTGAGGTGCTAGAACACGCTGGATTAGTTGAACGAAGCATTGGAAGGGGAAAAGTGGGAAGGCCTTTGAACAGGTACAAATTGGTGGAAAGTTCCGGGGATCAGCTTATAAACTCAGACAGCCAGCTTTTGCAGTCCCTGCTTGAATATTTAATGGAAACAGGAAATGAAAATCTCTTGAACTCTTTTCTCGAGAAACGCCAAAAAAACCGTACTATCTGATTACAGGGAAAAACTCAGGGAAGTGAAAGAAGAGGACAGATTATTGAAACTTGCCACACTCAGAAAGGTAGACAATTATTTCCCAGAAATCAGGAAAATAGATGATTCGATATCAGAACTTCTCGAATTGAATTGCCCCATTCTCAAGATAGCTATGAAGAATGGAAAGGCGTGTTCTCTTGAAAGCCAGATGTTTGGCGCTCTTCAGGATGCTGATGTAGATTCTGTCCATAAAAAAATAAATGGAAATGGAGCCTGCAAGTTCATTATACGAAAGAAAAACTAAACGCAAACAAAGAAATGCTGTAAGTATCAGCATATATCCCTGAAGGCTGGCAATAATATTGTGTGATTTAACACAATCGACTAAGGAAAGTTCAGGATACCAAACTTTCAACTCTCATGAAGGCAGAATAATCTCTAAGTTTTGTAAACAAATTAAAGGACTTTGATCAACAATCAAATAAAAAACGATCAATTGCCAGTATTGAAATGGGAAAACAAGGATATTCTAATAAAATAACTAAATAGCTCTAATGTGAAGATCCGTTCCTAAACCGGGGCATATGGAAAAATTCAAATTAAGGGTAGTGCCGGATGATTTCATATATTTGAGCCTTTAAGCATTTTTAAAAAAGTTAATAACTAATTTAATGTACCATATGAATAGTAATCGGCCTAATGCAAGGAGATCCGAAAATGAAAAGCCACAAAGAACGAAGAAATAGCACTATAATGAAAAATATTATTTTAGTATCGTCTATTTTTTTCCTTTTTTCAGCCGGAGGTTTAACTCTTGCCCACTCAGGCAATTCCACTGTTCACCACATTTCAGATAGAAGAGCATCCATTTTGGGGGGCAATTCTGCTATTACAGCAGAAAATATGTCGGGCGGAATGAAAAAATACACAGTGCCCACCAGTTATGCAAATTATACGTTGCCTCATTTCAACCCATGGCAAATGGGGAAGAATGACTATGGGCGAGGGATGCCAAACCAACCTATACTGGGGTGTATCAATGGGAGTGAAGGTTTCATTTACCAGAATGAGAGCAATTATCTTGTATTTTACCAGCTTTCAACACATTCATTAAGAGTATTGGCAAGTAAATGGCAAAATTATATCATACCTCCTGTTAGAAATTCTAATGCCGGCATAACTTACTTTTATGCAACAAGACAGAATATATATTATACACAATTTCCCAATGGCACAATATCTGAGATCACATCTTATGGACTGATCAAGAATTACATCTATATTCAAATATACAATACTGCGAATAATGAATATGCGAATGCAAATACAACATTAAGCATAAACAAGGCTATGCTTGGAAAGGGTGGCAAGGGAGGGAATAGCTGGTATAATATCTATCCTTTTAGTGTCAGCAATGGGACATACCTCATTGAGTTCAGTTCTTCTTCCACTACAAATATCACAGTCTCCAATGGGATTTATATCTGGAATATATACAGCAAGAAATTCTATGCATATAATATTGGGGGATTGGGAATTGGAGACATTAATAATAACAATGCAATTTCAGAATATTCTGGTTTTCAGATGTCAACCACCTGTGGAAAAATTACCATTGGGGATTACAACTGGGCAACGAACACTTTTAAGCTGGTTTATAAAACATTTTACAAAGGGGCACACACAGACAATAACCTGCCGTTCTTCATAACACAGGAAAGCAATGGAACAGATCTGATTTCTTTTTATCAAAACATTCTTCTCAATGGAAGCAATAATGGCAAATACATCAGCTATTATTTTTTCTATAACCTGCGTACTAACAAAATATCTGGATTAAAACAGATTGCTTCGTCAAACTATGTCAATGATGTAGAAACTATGGGCAATCAGGAAGTTCTAACATTTCATCATCTGGCTTCAGGCCTTCAGTCAGGAGGTTATACGAACAAGTCAGGAGATGTATACGGGCTATACTTTAATTATTACAACAACTCAGTGCTGACAACTTCAATCAAATGGCTTCAGAATGAAATGAACAAGACCTCTAACCCTAAAACAAATGTACTGGTTGCAGAAAACAACAGATCATTGTTTTACACGTTTAATGCAGCCAGCTCTATTGATATGGCAACTTCAACAATATTTACCATATACTGGTCTCCCCTATTCTCCCGTGGAATAACTTATAATTCCTCAGACAGCTACGAGATATCAATATATGAGAAAGGATTGCCACAGAATTATGAATGGCAGGTGAGTTTGTACAGCAAGGTTTATCCAGTTAACTCCTCCTACATAAAACTAAACCTTTCACCTGGGGATTATCTGATAAGTTTCAGTGCAACTGGATATTTTAATACAAGTACATTCATATCGATTATCAATAAAAATGCGAGCTACACAGTAGTATTTAAGAAGACATACACGGTGAAGTTCACTGAATCCAAAATTCCATCAAAATTTGCGTGGTATGTTAATTTAACCTATGGAACCGAAATAATGGATTCAGGCCCAATATCCGGATTATCTTATGCATTCCAGTTATTAAATGGATCCTATGGGTACGAAATAGGTGTAAATAAAATTTATGAATCTTCACCGCCTTCAGGATCTTTTACAGTGAATGGAACTCCAGTTCCCATATCAATTGTGTTCTCCGCAGTCACTTATAAGGCAACATTCACACCATCCAGCCCTCCATCAGGATTAATTTGGTATGTTAATCTCAGCAACGGAATGGATTCAGGGCCAATAACAGGGCCATATTTTTCATATTCTCTGGCCAATGGATCTTATGCGTATACAATATCAACAGGAAATAAGACTTATGAACCCTCACCACGTTCAACCCAATTTGCCGTAAAGGGTGCCGGAGTTCCAATATCATTTGCTTTCTCCAGGGTCACTTATAAAGCAATACTCACAGAAACCAACCTCTCCCCAGGAACTATGTGGTATGTGAATATGACAAATGGCAAGTCTTTCTCGTCCACGACTTCTGCCATAACACTCTCCCTGGCCAATGGATCTTATGCATACACAATTGCAACAACAGATAAGACATTTGCAGGATCTCCAGGATCTTTTACAGTGAATGGAAATTCAGTCTCAAAATCAATTGCATTCTCTGAAGTTGAATATGCAGTAACAGTCATAGAAAATGGGTTATCCCCAGGCACATTGTGGAATATAAGCGTAGGTGGAAAAATATACAGCTCAACAGGTTCAACAATCTATTTTACCAAAACAAACGGTACATATCTGTACAGCATTTGCAACGTGACTGGATATAAAACATCAAATCAAAGCATTTTGCTAAAAGTGAACGGTGAACCAAAATCCTATGAAGTTAATTTTAGAGAAGAAAGTGCGGGGATATCACGCATTGAGCTATACGCGTTATTCGCATTCTTGGGCATACTTGTAGTGCTTGGTTATTCAATGGCAATAAAATACAGTAAGAACTGATTAAACTGTGAGCTGAAAAGATCAATGATAAAATGAAGCGAAGCCGTGAAAAGTGCTTTGCAAATCGGCATAGGCTAACAGGATTAATGCCAGAGAGCCATCCATAACACTCCATTTCAAACAACGTTATGAATCAGGCAGATCTTTATGGAGAGTCAATGAGAACTGGAATAGCCGACAACTCAGATTCTTGACTGGATCTTTTCCATTTCACAGGATTATGGCCATACTTCTAACATCCTTCATGCTTTTCACTGAGATAGTATTTTGCAATGCCTTTGATATAACATTGCTATTTTATAAATTGATATACTTTTTGTGAAGTCAGTAAATAGCAGATTCATAAAACAAATCAGTTTATTTCGGGAAATAAGCAAAGATAAAATGCCTGATCTCAAAATTGCCATTACAAAAACTCAGTTACATTCGTTGGTGCTAATCGGAATGTTTATAATTGCTATATGTCGTCTGATATTTATATTATCTCGTTTAGAACCAGTAATTGTATATATTATCCTATACTAAAGATAATACCAACAAAGATATTTATATTCAAATTTAATGACTGGGAAGGAAAGCGATGAGTGTTGGGGAAGATTTAGATAATGAAAAACAAGTCACAGCTATAGTCGATATATTTGTAGACACGACACGACTGGAAGATGTAATGAGGGACCTCTGCAAAATTAATTCTGTTGAAGAGGCATATGAGGTAACTGGCGAATTTGACATCGCGACTATGGTTATCTCGAAAAGCATAGAAGAGTTCAGGGATACACTTAAAAACAAAATAATGAAAATTCCCGGTGTTAAGAGTGTTGTAAGTTCTATAGTCCTGAAAGTGGCCAAGGGTCCAAGGGCAGAACATATCTCTCCAGAAAATAGAAACAGTGGAAACTAGTTTTTAATTAAACTCTTTTCGTGAATGGTATAAATATGAAGGTGATATTTTGAAAGTTATAGAATTTAATTGTTTCGTAAGATATTTAAATAAGATAATGTCAATGGGAACTGTTTTAGGTTCAAAAGCGTCATACATTTTAAATGACACTTTTCGAATTACAACCAGGAAAGGCTCAGGGTTGTTTTTCTTTGAAATAAATGAGGGGAAACCATCATGATCGGGCCACTTTATTTTCTTATTATTGCACTGGTCTGGGCAATAATAATAGTCCTCTCAATTGAACTGGCTAAATATTTACAGACCGTTTATGAAAGCCGCAATAGTGTTCTCGACAAGATTTTTGACCCAATCGACAATTTTATTTATTATTTATTGGGCATCGACAAGGAAAAGGGGATGAAATGGAAGGAGTACTTTAAAAGCCTCTTTATTTTCACTATTTTTGGCACAATAATTTCTTTTCTTGTACTTTTATTTCAGGGATTTCTTCCACTTAATCCAATGAAATTCCCGGATCTTAGCTGGTCTTTGGCCTTGAATACTGCAATGTCCATCGCATCTAACACAAACCTTCAGCATTATGGAGGAGGCTCTTCCCTGTCATATCTGAGCCAGATGGTTGGGATTCAATTTCTCCAGTTCACATCAGCTGCATCAGGGTTGGCTGTGGCAGTTGCCATATTCAGAGGTTTTTCTGGAAGAACACAGGATAAAGGATACCTGGGAAATTTCTATGTTGATTTTGTAAGGAGCATCACAAGGGTTTTGATACCTTTGAGTTTAATATCTGCCTTAATCTTTGTTGCTTTAGGCATTCCCCAGTCCTTAAGTGGTTATGATCTCGTGAAAACACTATCCGGTGGAATGGAAATAATCAAAACTGGCCCGATCTCATCCCTTGTTGCAATTATGCAATTGGGAACAAATGGCGGGGGATATTTTGGTTCAAATTCAGCCTATCCATTTCAGAATCCAAGCCCACTTTCCAATTACTTCGAACTTGGGGCTATGATGATACTTCCAACAGCAATGCTCTTCCTCTTTGGAAGAATGATTAGAAAAAAGAAGGAAGGAAGAACACTATTCCTGGCATCTTACGGGCTTTATGCCATAGATTTTGCAGTTGCATTGGTTCCACTTACAGTGCTGGGTGCTGGTATGGAGGCAAGATTTGGTGGATTCTCAACTGTCTTTTGGACAGTCACAACAACTGCATTCACCACAGGATCTGTGAACACATCCCTGGCTGCCATGCACCCATTGGTAATTCTGGCAGCTTTCATGGGAATGTCTATCCAGGCAACCCCTGGTGGAATAGGGGTTGGAGCCATGTATATGCTGATGTATGTTTTGATAACCGTTTTTATCGTGGGGCTCATGGCCGGGAGAACGCCTGAATACCTTGGGGCCAAGATAAATGCGGCAGACGTTAAGTTAGCAGTACTGGCATTTTTAGCCCATCCAATAATCATACTTGTCCCAACCGTAGTCGCATATGCTACAGGAGCTGTTCACGCGATTGGCCTGGGCAATGGCCCAGTGGGATTTACCGAGATTTTCTATGAGTTTACGTCTGCAGCAGCAAATAATGGCTCTGACTTTCTGGGAACACAAGGAAATACTGTGTTTTTCAACGTTTCAACAGCAATAGTAATGTGGAGCGGGCGTTTTATTCCCATAGTTATTATGCTTGCCATAGCAGGCAGAATGCAGGAGCGGAAAAGAAGTGACGACGTCGCCCTTAGAACTGATGATCTCATATTCCCTGTTATTCTGATCATGAGCATATTAATCCTTGTTGTGCTGACATTCTTTCCATTCTTTGCTGTTGGCCCAATTTTAATGCACCTGGAGGGGATGGCAAATGGCCTTTAAGCCTAAAGTTAGAGATGATGCCAAGATGAAGGCAGTTGATCGGGCTGAAGTTGTAAGCAAAAAATACGTAATATACGATTCTATTATTCGGCTGAGCCCTCTCAGGCTGATTGAGAACCCTGTAATGTTTGTTGTAGAACTCTCATTTTTTGT
>JAKAVO010000023.1 GCA_021817255.1 Thermoplasmata archaeon | reverse complement strand
TATTTTAACAGGGGACATGATGTAATCAAGTGTTGCTTTAAGTTCTATTTCTACAGTCACTTCGCTGCCAAAAGACTCGATAAGCCGGTGCATTTCTGGAAAGTTTATGCTTGCATATGGTGTTGCTGGAAGGAAATCCGTAAGCCTTAGCAGTGGCTTATCCTCTTTCAAAAATGTTGTTTCAAGTATCAGGGTGTTTGGAATATATCTCTGGGTTACCTTAATCCCTGTTTTGCCCTGTGGCCTCGTGATCAAGTATCCTCCCTTATTTTTGTCGAGAATAGAATCAAAGGCAGGGTTTGAGGAAAAGTTCGGAAGGCAGAGCCAGTCTACCGTTCCATTCATTGAAACCAGTGCAGCCGTCCTGTTGTTTGCGATCATACCATGATTTGCAATTTTTGTATAACCATTTACTTCAACTTTATCATAGTTGATTCCACCTTCTTCCATAGTTTAGAATTTAGGCATGTATAATAAGATTAATGAAAATTGAAGAGTGCTATTGTGCTTTTTGCGCTCTTAAGGATGCGTATCTTATAGCCCTTATAGCAGAATTATAAGGCGTTTGTTGCTTATAAGCTGCTCAAAAAGTTCCTGTTTGCCCAAATCTGGAGGGTCGGTTTGATAACGCAGTGCATTAAGGGAAAATATTTTTATTAACGGTTATCTATGGGTACTAACCCGACTTAGCTCAGCTGGTAGAGCGGCGGACTGTAGAGGGAAAGTACGGCACGTAATTACCGCCGTAATCCGCAGGTCTCTGGTTCAAATCCGGAAGTCGGGACTTATAGCTTTGTTCTATTTCTAAACCTTATCATATACAATTGTAACGATGTTTTGGTTTTCTAATGTAATATTCACTGAGTGTTAAAGGATGAATCTTTGTCGAACCAGAAAAGAGCAGAATTATCGTTCCATCTCGTGCAAATAACAGTAACACCAATGCTTTCTCGATGTGATTGAGCAAGTGTAAGAAATCAAGAATTTATTAGAAAATATCGATCGATTGGTTAAATATGAGAATTATTATGTTCAATCATAGATAATGAGATAATGCTTATTTAGGGTGTAGCAAGAATTTTAAAGACATATCAATTGAATTTTGTATGGAAAAGGGACACGTTGGCTTAGCAGGTAAATATGCAGTAGCAAGTGAGATCTGCAGGAGGGGACATTTTGCACATCTTACCTACGGAAATCGGAAAGAGGCAGGACATACTAGTCTACTCTGATGGAACCTATGTAAAGGTTGAAGTGACGTCAAAAACGATAGATAAATGGACCTGGATAAAAGGAATACCGGACGAGGGGGTCCATCTACTCATTTTTGTGGATTTCACGAAAAAGGAATTGTGTGAAAAACCGAATTTCTATATAATGACAGCCTTGGAATGGAGAAATATGTTACCTAATCTAGATGGTATAAAGAATAATCCAAAATATGCAGGAGTGGACCCAAAAGATAATCACACTCCGATATGGAAAGATAGTCGCAATAAGGGAATTGGAATAAAGGTTATAGACGTTGAACAACAACTTGATAAGTGGGAAAAATTAGAAAATTTACTCAATAAAAGAGATGAGTCTGTCAAATAAGACTCATATCAATGTAGTTTAGTTAGTCATTTTAACGACTGTGTCCCATATATCTGGTATGGATAGTACAATGTGTGATCAAACTCATGTTTATTTCTTAAACCTGCAGTAAAGTAAAATTAATTAATTAAATGGAATTATATACTTGAGGTAAAAAATGGGAAAGAAAGGCTCAAAGGCTCCACCTCCTCCTCCACCACCCAATCCAAACTATCCCAGCACAAGTGGAAAACCATCTGGGAAAGGAAGGGGAAATGCATCAAAGAAAAAGTAATAACTTATTATCGAACTGGAATTAAACATCTTTATTCTTTTTTTATTTTAACCCATGGCTTAAATTTACAATTAATCATTGTCAAAAAGAAAAGCAGTTAGTATCGCGGAAGTGGTTTTATTTCATCAGCGAAGGTTAAGATTGTGGAAGGAAAGTGCCCTCTTACTATAAGACATGAAATCAAGCGTGAATTCCTCAGCAGGCTTCTTTTCTTACTTCTCAAACTCAGTCTTCTCGGTCTGCTAAGTTAATCTTCTTAATATTGAGGCTTTCAAGCTTGGCATTTCTCACTTACTATTCCACATCTCCCCGCATGCAAGAAGTGTATTGAGATTGAGTTGAGAAATTAGTTTGGAAGCCAGGATTTAGAATTCAAAAGGCTTTGTTGAAAAGGCCTAATTTGGATTAATCAAGAAACTTGAATTTGAGAAGACTATTTTCTCAAATGTAGAAAGAGAAATTATTTAAGACAAAAAATCCACACTAAAATTTGATTTTTCAGTGATTTTATAGTTTGAAATAAAATCTCAGACTCTGCTCCTTTGTTTCTTGTCTACGCACTTCATAGCTCTTGATTTTGATTACCCTGGAAGATCAAAATCTGAATTCATTATAAGTATGCGTACTCTTAATAAATGCAATTACTTTCTTGGATCATGGATAAGAAAAGCATAGTGGTGGAAGAGCTTGGCAGGGCTGGCCCCTATTCTCACAGCGTTGTTGTAAATTCAATGGTGTTTTTATCAGGGCAGCTTGGAGTTAAAAAAGACGGAAACAACTCGTTTGAAGAGCAGTTCAGGAGGGCAGCTTCCAACGTTGAGAAAATTCTCGGCAAAAGCAATTCATCAATGAAAAATATTGTGAGGGTTGTTGTTTTTATCAAAAGGCAGGAAGACTTTGAACAGATGAATAAGTTATTCCAGGAGACTTTTGCTAAAGCTTCACCAGCACGTACAACAGTAGTTTGTGAATTTCCAAATGATGTAACACTTGTGGAACTCGAAGTAACCGCAATCACAGATTAATTATTACATTTATTTTAATTTGAGATAATAAATTATGAATGTTAAAATATAACATACTTTATTGTAATAGGTTTATAAAATCCTAAAACCTTTAAAAGCTCTTTGTAATACGGTCTGTACCAGAAGGTGAATAAATGGTCGAAGATTTAGATTCTTTTGACATTGCTGTTAAGCAATTGGAAAAGGCGGCGAAAGTTATGAAATTGGAGCAGGATGCTCTGGATATTTTGAAAACTCCCCAACAAATTTTGGAAGTTAGTTTGCCAGTCAGGATGGATAATGGCAAGGTTAAGACGTTCAGAGGTTTCAGGGTTCACTACAATAATGCAAGAGGGCCCGTAAAGGGAGGGATAAGGTTCCACCCGGAAGAAACCCTTTCAACGGTAAAAGCTCTATCAGCCTGGATGACCTGGAAAACCGCAGTTGTTGATGTCCCAATGGGAGGGGCAAAGGGCGGAATTATATGCAACCCCAAGGAAATGAGCCCTGCTGAACTGGAAAGATTGAGCAGAGCTTATGTGAGGGCAGTTGGAGATTTCATAGGCCCTGAAGTCGATGTGCCAGCACCTGATGTATATACCACTCCTCAGATAATGGCCTGGATGATGGATGAATATGAAATAATTTCAAGAAGATCCGCGCCTGGAGTGATTACTGGCAAACCTTTAACATTAGGCGGTTCACAGGGAAGAGGAGACGCAACTGCAAAAGGCGGCATGTATGTCCTTAAGGTAGGAGCGAAAAAGAAAGGAGTTGATCTTTCAAAGGCAACCGTTGCAGTTCAGGGCTTTGGAAATGCCGGGCAGTTTGCTATGACCCTTGTAAAGGAACATTTTGGCTCAAAAGTAGTTGCTATCTCTGACACGAAAGGAGGAATTTACTCAGAAAAGGGACTCGATTTTAACGAAATTCTAAAGCACAAGCAGAAAGCCGGAACAGTTCAGGGACTGGCGGGCACCAAGAATATCACAAATGAAGATCTTCTTGAGCTTGGTGTTGATATACTTATACCTGCAGCAATTGAAAACCAGATAACCGGAAAGAACGCTGACAAGATTAAGGCAAAAATTGTGCTTGAGCTTGCGAACGGGCCTACTACACCAGAAGCTGATGAAATTCTTTACAAGAAGGGAGTGCTTGTTCTTCCAGATTTCCTGGCAAACGCAGGCGGAGTTACAACATCCTACTTTGAATGGGTTCAAAATATCGGTGGATATTACTGGACTAAAGATGAAGTGTATGAGAGGCTGGACAAAAAGATGACAGTCGCAGCTGAGGATGTTCTGGCAACTGCTGAGAAATATAAGGTAGATCCAAGAACCGGGGCTTATATAATTTCTATAAGAAGAGTTGCTGACGCAATGAAAGCCAGAGGATGGTACTGAAGTACCTCCTTTTTTTTCTTTTTTTAGTATTCTTTTGAAAAAAAATTAAATTGCCACTTCCATTAGAATGAATTTATTTTACAAATAACGCTGAGGGCTTATGGGATCAGAACTTCTCTTCCCTTAACTTTTCCCTGCTTTAATTTGCCCAGCACTTCATTCGCAGAACTAAGTTTATCTGTGTGAACCATTGAAATTAATCCCCCTGATGATGCTATATCCAGAACTGCTCTTGCTTCTTTTCTGAGGCCGCTTGCAACACTTGTGACATTCTTTTCCCACATGAAACTGCCGAACGGTATGCTAATTTTATCCATTATAGCAGGAACAACAATTGTCTTTCCGCTTTTTACCGAGGAAACAGCAGTTTCAACAAGACCGCTGTTTGGTGCAAATACAATGGCGCCATCATATTTTCCAGCAGGTTTATCTGATATTTCATATGCTTCAGCTTTTTCTGCCACTTCGGGATGAGATCTTGTTATTGCACATGCCTTCCCGCCCATCAGTTTTACCATCTGGAGGCCATAAAAACCCAGTCCACCTATTCCAAAGACCGCAATTCTGTCATTTGGGCTGACATTGAGCTTCTTCACTGCAGAATAGGCAGTAATGCCTGCACAGAATAGGGGAGCTGCTTCTGCACTGTCCATGTTATCAGGTATTTTGGTAACATAATTAGAATCAAGTGCAGCAAATTCGGAATACCCTCCTTTGTGGTTGATTCCGGTTACTGTCGCATAGGGGCATAAGTTCTCCCTGCCTGAAATACAGTATTCGCATTTTCCGCATGCAGAATAGAACCACCCTATTCCTACTCTTTCCCCTACCTGAATGTTGCTTTTTGATTCTACAACCTCTCCAACTATCTCATGCCCCGGAATTATTGGGAAAAGTTCGTGGCCCAGTGGAATGTCTCCTTCTACAATATGCAGATCACTGTGGCATACGCCGTTAGCTTGAACTTTTACAACCACCTGTCCACTCTTTATCTCCGGCTTATCAAATTCTTTGTATTTTAGCGGATTGTCTTCTATTTTTTTCTGCTTGTCAAGGATCATAGCTTTCATAATTTTGATCATACTAAAAATTATTTAAGGCTTTCCCAATTAAAGTGAGCTACCAAATTTCTTTTATAATAATATGTGATTGAGGCTAAATTGCGGGAATAGTGTAGTGGTTATCACAGGGGCTTCCCAAGCCCTTAACCCGGGTTCGAATCCCGGTTTCCGCATAAAAACAAAAATTAATTCATTTTCTTTTTAAGATAGAAAATCATGCTGCGGGCATGATAACGGAATTGGCTGCTTTATGCGCATATTTTTTCTATTATTCTTATGAATTATGGCACAACAATGCCTCCCGCTGAAATACCTAACCTTAAATTTGTATCAAATACAACTTATTTATGATTAAATATTGAAAAAACATATATAGATATGGAATTGAAGAAATTGACAAGGGAAGAAGAAAGGGTAATAGTCCACAGGGGCACAGAATATCCCTTTACAGGGAAATATGATGATTTCTTTAAGAAAGGGACTTATGTGTGCAAAAGGTGTGGGCAACCACTCTATTCTTCAGAAGCTAAATTTGACGCTGGTTGCGGATGGCCCGCTTTCGATCTGGAATTCCCGGGATCTGTAAAGAAATTGCCAGATCCTGATGGCGTAAGGACAGAGATAGAATGTGCTAAGTGTGGTGCCCATCTTGGCCATGTATTCACAGGAGAGCATTTTACAAAAGAGAACACAAGGCACTGCGTTAATTCTATTTCCATTGAATTTATTCCGGACGGTGGGAAAAATGAGTGAAGAAGTTGCATTGCTTGGAGCAGGATGCTTCTGGTGCACGGAGGCTGCATTTCAGGAAATCAGGGGAGTGAAAGAAGTGCTGCCGGGTTATGCAGGAGGGCATATTGAGAAACCATCATATGAACAGGTATGCAGTGGAAACACAGGACATGCAGAAGTTGGGAAGATCATATTTGATCCTGATGAGGTTTCATACTCAGAAATACTTGAGATTTATTTTTCGATTCACGATCCTACCTCACTGAACAGGCAGGGTGCTGACGTTGGAGAACAATACAGATCAGTCATATTTTACATGTCGCCCGAACAGGAAAGGATCGCAAAGGAAATGATCCGGAATATGGAGAAAGAGCGCGTTTATAAAAATCCTATAGTGACTGCCGTCGAGCCATTCAAGAACTTCTTTGAAGCTGAAGATTACCATAAGAACTACTACAAGAACAACTCAAGGGAACCTTACTGCCAGATCGTGATTTCCCCCAAGCTTAAGAAGCTGAGAAAAAATCATCCGGAGAGCATCAGGCTTTAAGGTTCAAAATATAAAATGTTACCTATTAATAGAAAATGAAAATATAGTTTGACATTATATGGGGTAGATGGCAGGTAGAATAAAAGTTATAAATGACCCTGGAGAGCTCGTTTCTATATTTCATGCCTCAGATTCTGATGTGAAAAGAAAATTACTTATTGACCTTTCTACAAGCTGGATAACAATGCCTACCATAGCTGAGAAATATGGTCAGGAGGGCAAAGGAGCACTGCTTTATCTGGATAAGATAAAAATGCTTGAAAGCCAGTGGATTACGACAGGAAATGGACCGGAAAAGGCGTACCATACTTTCTATAATAATGTCCAGATAAACCTTATGGGAACGATGACAGAGCTTGCCGACATAATTTTTGCCACTAACCTGAGTGATGAGAAATTGGAGGACTATGAGAACCAATTGATCGAAATGATGAATAGTGCTGAAGGCGTCTTTCTTGGAGAAGCTTCTGAGAAACTTGGAATATCGCAGACTTTTCTCAGAGGTATTGTAAAAAGATCAGGCATATTGCAAATTAAAGGGTTTAAAATAGAAAAAGTGATTCCAGACTGATGCCTGAGATTATCGTATACAGGTATGGCCACAGGCCTGCCAGGGATAAGAGGATCACCACACACGTAGCACTCACCGCAAGGGCAATGGGCGCAAATTCAATAATTGTAGATACTGGTGACAGCAGCCTAGAAGAAAATATAAACACTGTTAACAGGAATTTTGGGGGCACTTTCAGCATTAAGTCGGGCGTGGGGATTAATCAATTTTTAAACAACCTGGATGATGATGACATTCTCATTCACCTCACAATGTACGGCAAGCCTGTAAACGAAAAAATCGGTGAGATAAAAAAAGCCGTAAGCCACAAGAAAAGAATGATTATTTTTGTCGGTGCAGAAAAGGTTCCGGGAATTGTCTATTCCAAAAGCGATTTTAATATCTCTGTTACAGGCCAGCCAATCAGTGAAGTCTCAGCCCTTGCAATTTTTCTTGACAGATTTTTTGATGGCGATGAATTAAACAGAGATATGAAGGGGAGATTAAATATTACTCCAAATGAGAGGGGGAAAACAATAGATTATTACCCGGATGAAAAGGATTGCATGGACATATTGATCAACAGGGGAGCCGATGGAAGGCTTATCGGGCATTCAATAGCCGTCAACACTGTTGCCACAGCTATTTCAGAACATATTGAATGTGACAAAAGAGTAGTAATTGCAGGTTCACTCCTTCACGATGTGGGCAGGACTGCAACAAATGGCATAATGCACGCCGTGGAGAGCTACAGGATATGCCAGGAAGAACATGTTTCAATGAAAATTTGCAACGCTGTGCTGAAACACACTGGTGCAGGAATTACAGTGGAAGAAGCAAAAGGGCTGGGATTGCCCAACCTGGACTTTATGCCACAAACTATTGAGGAAAAAATTGTTGCGTGTGCGGACAACCTGATCAAGGGAAGTGAAAGGATAGACATTATGAGCCAGATTGACAGGTATAGAAACAAAAATCTGGATGTGGCAGCCCAAAGGATAGAAGACCTTTATAAATTTATAAGTTCTGAAGCAAAATTCGATGTCAATGAGATAAAAATATGATGTACCATTCGAAAAAGTTAATTGGTTGATGATAATTAGGATTAATAAGCAAGCCGCTGTAGCTCAGCTGGTAGAGCACACGCCTGTTAAGCGTGCGGTCGTCGGTTCGAACCCGACCGGCGGCGTAAAGAAAATTTATTAACGGTGTTTTCACTTTATTATTATGCAGAAAAAAATCATGAAGGATTTTGTATTTTCGACTGTATTTTCCCTCCTCCTGGTTTTTATGCTTCTATACTCAACCGGGTCCCATGCCAAATTAGAAAATATTGTTTTTCTTTCTGCCTGGTCAGCAGCATTTATCAGTTTCCTTGGAATTTATATCCTGCAACGCGGGGATATAAGAAGAAAAGCAGTAAGATAGCCAGATAGAAATGCGTTCAGCAATATTTTCAATTTTTACTCTCATTCATTTTTGATTGTGCATTGAATTGAAGGGTTCAATGATTATCAAACATTCTTGATTTCAGGCAGCCTGCTTATGCACGCAAGCCCTGTCCCTGCAACTGGCCTGTTTAAGCCATTTTCATATTCAACTCCTCCTTCAAAGGGCTGCGCTGCTATGGAATGAAAACCATCAAGATCTGTATACTTCACATTGGACATGGAAGAAGATACTGCCAGGGAAGTCGCAATGCCAAGCTTGCTTTCAGTCATGCACCCAACCATTGCATCCATGCCATATGCCTGTGCGACAGCCAGCGCTTTCATTGAATTTCTTATTCCCCCGCTCTTCACCAGTTTCACATTGATGAGATCAGCGCTCTCACGCACAATGGATTCCACCACATCATGTGGAGTGCTTATTGACTCGTCCAGCATGATCGGTATTCCTGTCTGGGTCCTAAGGAACCGGAGCTGATCGTGTGAGTGCTTTTCCATTGGCTGCTCGAAAAACAGGGCTCCGGCATCATTGAGAACCTTGCCAACCCTTATTGCATTCTGCAAATTGTACCCCTGATTTGCATCAGCGAAGAAAGGTATTTCGCCAAGGCGCTCCGAAATGGCTTTTATCCGCCTTATGTCAAGATCCGGATCATTTCCAACTTTTACCTTGATAATTCTTGCCTTCATTCCCTTGTATGAGTCCAGAGCGCTGATGCTTTCCTCAACACTTCCCAGTGAAATTGTAAATGAAGTAGGGAGTTCCTTCAGTGTTCCGCCAAGCATGCTGGTTAAATGCAGATTCCAGGACTTCGCAATCAGGTCGTGGGCAGCAATGTCTATTGCATTTTTTGCCGTTGAGTTTGCATAAATTGACCTGCCAATATCCGAAATAAGGTCTTCAAATCCACCATAAGCCCTGTTTTTGAGGCTTTCAATAATATAGCATACGGTATCAAAAATTGCATATGGGGTTTCGCCTGTAATCTGTGCAATGGTTGAACCTTCACCATATCCAGTGATATCGCCTGCGTGCAGTTCAAGTATTACACCTTCATAGGAATACTGTGTCCCAAGAGAGATAACAAACGGGTGTGTCAACGGTATTCTCAAAAGGCATACCTTTGCGGACTGTACAATTACATCACCAATTTTCATGTTTGTGCCAATATTTTTTTCTGATACTATCAATCTACGACCTCTTTTAATGTTTTTAAAATTGCCCTTATTCCTTTCTCCATTGTTTCATCGTCTATAAGGACTGGCGGGGTTATCTTCAACACATTGTTCGCTTCCCCAACAAGCCCGCATATGACGTGATTTTCAACAAGTGCATCCCTGAACCTGTATGCAAACCCAGTATCTGGCTTGCCTGATGAATCTACGAATTCAACGCCAATCATGAAGCCTCTGCCCCTGACTTCGCCTACTTTTGGATTGTTGACTTTCCTGATTCTTGACATAATCTCTTCCCCTTTTTGCATAACAAAACGGAGGCGATCATCGGCCAGTGAATCAAGCACCTTAAGGGCAGCTGCACAGGCCATTGAATTTCCGCCAAGCATTCCCAGTGCTCCATTCTCTGTGGGAAGGCTCCATTCACCATTGTACAGGACGATTCCCATGGGAAGCCCGGCAGCAATGCCCTTTCCCAAACAGATCATATCCGGGTTCAGGCCATATTCTCTTGACAGAAGGAAAGAACCTGATCTTCCTGCTCCCGTGTATACCTCATCAATTATGAGGTGCATCTTATATTTCTCCACAAGTTTTTCAATGTAATCAAGGAAAACTTTAGGAGCAACAATCTCTCCACCATCGCTCTGGATCAGTTCAAGTATTATGCTTGCGCCTTCAATTGAGAAAAGTTTTGAAGCTTCATCCAGCATTCCTGAATTATATTCAATCACCCTCTCCATTGGAACTGAATTGCCGGGATACTTCAAATGGACAATTTTCAGGTTGCGATCAATCCCCGTTCCATTAGATGCCCTGAATGTAAGAAAAGATCTTCCGTGGTAAGAACCTTCAAATGAGATTATTGCACCGCCATGCCTGGATAAAGCCATATCACATGCCTCTGTCCCCGAATTTGCATAAGCTGCCTTCTGGTACCCTGAAAGCTGTTTCAGCCTCTTGTTGAGCTTAATCAAGGGTTCAGTTCTGAAAACCAGTGCACTTATGGGTTCAATAGGCAGTTCACAAAACCTGTATCCGGCTGTCATGGCAGATCCTGAGAAATCTACCATTTCTCCCCGATTTGTCTGGAGGGTAAATCTTCCAGCCGACTTTACAGTAAGGTTAAAGGATTTAAACTCTGGATTTACCATGCTATCACATATACTGTTCCAGAGTATCCATTTTCACCTTTCCTCTTCTGACGAAGACCACTACCAGTGAGATTATGATCCAGGCAGGTATCATTATGTATATCACAGACAACGGCCACGTGAGGCCAATGAGTGAATAATAGATTGCCACTCCCATTATGACTGAAGCCGCGGTTGGGGCAATTATGTGCACAGGGATGTTAAGCCCCTTGAGCTTGTACATAAAAGGTGCCAGTGTCTGGTTTACGATAATGTGGTAGAGAAGAGTGAAGATTGTAATGGAAATGCCGAATATTACTATGGGGTCAAACAGCCCGTTGTCCTCTCCAAAGTAAGCAACCAGCGAAACCAGGGAAATTACAATTCCGGCAACTACCACAATGAAAACAGCAATGACTGCCATATATGGGCTCTGGTATTTAGGGTGGACTTTTGCAAGGGATTTTGGGAAGACCCCATCTCTTGCCATTGCATAAAGCGCCCTTGCACCGCTGTTGCCAAAAAGGACAGGGGACATGAGCTGGGAGATTTCAACTACTGCGAATGCCACTACTGTGGTTGCGAATCCAAAGTAATTCTTTGTCAGGTAAAGACCGGGTGCAAAATACTGGAGTGCTGTGCCAAGGTTTGGGCCTGCACCGGCAACGTTTGCATAAACCACCAGTGTGTCATATGCGATCATTATTAACAGTGCAACAACAACCGCTTTCTTGATTGATGTCAACGGGAGCTTTGCCTCCTCCCCAAGAACCACAATTGAACCATATCCGCCATATGCAAGGAATGCACCAACAACCATGGCAAGGAAGAATCCATGAAGGCCATTAAGCGAGTTTCCTATGTTGAAATATTCTGCGCCATTATATGGTGTTTTAACGAGAATGGCTATGGACAGGCCGACAAAGAATGCAATTTCAATTATTCCCATTATGATGGCTATTTTCTGGCTCAGGTTGATGGAGAAAATACCCACAATTAGATATACGACAGGGGTGACCAATGAAATAAGAATAACCCAGATCAGTGGAAGGCTATATCCGACTAAAGTCTGCAGCCCAACCCACAGAAACCAGCCAACCACAATGCTTGCCACAATCATGTCCCCAATTACCCAGAAGAGGTAGTAGAAACCAACGCTCTTGCTCAGGTACTTGTTGTTCACGCTAACTTCCACGAACTTGTAGTACCCGCCTGCGTTGCTGATCCGGGTAGTGTATATGTAAACGGCAATTATGGCCAGGAACAGCGTGAGGCCTCCAATCAAAAAAGCCAGCGGAGCAGTCTTTCCGGAATAATCCATTGCTGTAACTCCCGTGACCGCAAAAGGACCGGCCGGGAAAATGACAGTAATGGCAAAGAACACGAGCCCCCAAAAAGTGAGGCTACTCTTTCTTAATTCGTTTGTCATAGAGTATCACGGCAATTATAGAGTGTCTGTTATTAAATATTTCTGCTTATGATATAGTTGAAATATCAACCCTCAACTGTATTATTTGCCACCTGGGCATCTTTTAACTTATGCTCCATTTCAGGATTTTGTTCGATTTTGTTGGGCGGAATAGCACTAAGGATAAATTTCCGGCATAGCACTATTGGAAAAGTTTAAGTGAAATTTTAGCATCGGTGACCTTAAGGGGTTGTAGCTTAGCTAGGTAGAGCGCCTGGCTCATAACCAGGTGGTCATTGGTTCGAATCCGATCAGCCCCATGGTTATAGTGGAAATGCAGGATATCGAACAAGCGCTTCCTTCAAGTGATTTTTCATCTTTCGGTTTTTGTTATATGCATTTCATTCTTTATCGTTGAGGTCTTCCTATGTGCTCTTAACTTCTATCTTATTGCCCTCTCTCACAGTAATGTTGTATATTTTTCCCCTGAATGGAAAATTCAGCAATTTAATTTCATTCCATCCTTCAGGTAAATGAGAGTTCATGCTCTTTGATGGATCATCTTCTGCCGGCACCCTTTCAAATCCCAACATTCCTTCCATTACGGATTGAATAAATAGGCTTGAGGACCATCCCTGGAAGAACTGGCCCTCGCCATAAAGAAACTCGGAGTTATATGTCTCATTTATCCTGCCCGGATCAAGGCTGGAGAAACAAAGCCTGGTGAATGTCCTGATTATGCTATATCCTTCAGCATACATGGAATTGTTGTACAGGGCAAGAGCCATCCATCCAGACATCAACGGCCAGATTGTTCCTGTGTGGTAGCCGCCATCATAAAATTTATCCCTGTTGGAAACTGATCTTACCCCCCATTCAGTTACCATATCGGGTTTATACAGCCATTCAAGACTTTTTTTAAAACAGAAATCCCTGAAATACATAGCAGGAACAATCTGCATTGCTCCCTTGATATCACGCTGTTCTTTGCCGTTTACAGAGTCTGGGACAGTTATGTGCTCATCCTGATCTGAATAGAATATTCTTTTGAAAGATTCAGACGCGTGGTCAAAATCTGCCATATCCTTTTTCTCGTGCGTGAGGAATAGCCTGAGAGCTTCAAGCCACCAGGCATTTACATCAACACATATTCCATCTCTTTGCTGTGCCCATGATTCAGGCCATCCGATTAACCCCTCTGAAAATCTATTTTCAAGCAATCCATCGTGGTCCCTGTCGCATGATTTGCAGAACTCCATTACTTCTTCAATACGGTTCCGGTCAGGTTTCCCTCCTGTCCACCCAGACAGCATATAGTTGCAGATGGCCCAGAGAGGAGAACTGTCAATTGACATGAACTGAGTGGAAATTCTTGCATCCCCATTGGAATAATTCTTTCCTATTATAGATCCTCCATTTGATACGGGGATTTCATGTGGAATCCTTCCATTTTTTGAAAAAGAATACAGCATATCAAGATGCTCTTTCGCAAGCTCGCCCATGCCGCATTCCATTGCAGCCATTGACATCCATTCCCCATCCCTTCCAAAAAACCATGAAAACTGGGGTATACCAGCGTAGAAACCATTTCCTATGGATGTGCTGGTGAAAAGTTCAAGCAGGTCATGTTTTGCCCATTTGAACAGCTTATTTATCCTGAAAGAAGGTGTGGTTAGTTTAGAAATGCTATTTGGTTTTTCATTATATTTTATAGATTCACCAAGATCAGTAACTTCTGGCGATGATCCATCACATGAGATGTAAATTCCCATTGTTGATGCTGAATCAGATTTGATGCATATTTTGCCGTTCTCTGCAATAATTTCTGCCTTTCCGTCACTCTTATAATAAACAAGGGTGGACGCAATTCTGCTTTTGGCTTCTATGCAATTTTCCTTTATGTTTAATTCATATGCATCAGCAAGATTTGACTGTGGCCATGCTGTTTCGTGCAGAATATCGAGCCTGATTTCAAATTTAGATTTCTTTTCTGATCTCAGTTCCATTTCCATTATTGCTTTGCCATGGGAGATGAAATCGAGCCTTTCAAAATTTTCATATTGCCTGTAAATATACCCGTATCCCCTGACATATTTTAGGAAGGTGTCCTTTTCATTCCTTCCATCTATTTCAATATCAAGTGATGACAGGTGCTGGGTGTCAAAGTTCCACAGCCCCATCCTTCTTCTTGGGGAAACCCACGATTCTATGGAGCCATTCTGGCTTAACACTATATGTGTTGCCCCACATTTAATTGCAGAACTGTAAAATCCATCACTTTTCGATGTTTCTCTTTCCACAATCCAGTGATCCATGTCACTTTCATTGTCTTGAATGTCAAGCTTCTTGCATAGTTTCATTATTTTTTCAACTTCAGGCAAACTGCCACTCTCCTTTTTTCAATTAAAGTCTGATACAGGTAAATTTTCAGAAATGAATCATGTGTTTATGATTCATCTATCCTGCACTCCGATTGAAATAAACGTATAAAAGATTGTTTCTGATAGTCAGCAGTTTCAAAAATTATCTTTTTTCACTATTAGCAGAAGAGGCTTGTTGGATTAATTTTGTGTTAGATGCTTGAGATGTCAGGACAATTCTTTTTAAACCAATAGATAATATAAACAAACATGAAGAGTGATATTGCGCTCATCCATCCGCCAAGCATTTATGATTTCAGAAAAAGAGACATAAAGGCAGGGCCAATAAGCGATGTTGTCCCTTCAACTCCAGTATTTGAAATGTACCCAATGGGATTTCTGAGCCTGTTGTCATATCTTATCCCCAAAGGATACAATGCACGCATTAACAACGTTGCTTCAATGATGGTGATGTCAGATAAATTCGATGCTGTAAAATACCTCAGATCGTTCGAAACTGAAGTGTACGGAATAGATCTTCACTGGCTCCCACATGTGCACGGTGCGATCAATATTGCGAGAATCATAAAGGAATTAAATCCAGAATCGAAGATTGTCCTTGGTGGATTTTCGGCCAGTTACTTTTCTGATGGCATCATGAAGGAATATCCCGAAATAGATTATGTCTTGAAGGGAGATTTCCAGGAATACAGCACAATGAAACTTATAGATGCAGTGGAAGGAAACCATGATTTTGAAAATGTCCCAAACCTTGTATACAGGAATGGCACGAAACAAATTAAGCATAATCCAAATTCAAAAGAAAATACAATCGATAACGTTTTCCTGAATTACCGAATCCTTATGAGGAATGCCATAAGGTACCACGATGTGAAGGGGCACCTTCCATATGCAGACTGGATAAATAATCCCGAATCTGTAACAATAATAG
>JAKAVO010000022.1 GCA_021817255.1 Thermoplasmata archaeon | reverse complement strand
GCCGTAGCATGCGTTGATTGCTGTGCAAACAAAATAAAATGCTATTGACAATGTTTCGTTGGCATACATGTACACATTTATCTTCATGTGTGAGTGCGTTTTCTTAAAACAGCTGTATGTGTGCCCTACAAGCACTACATGATAGGTTCCATTGTTCGTGGCAACGCTGTCCATGTTAGCCAGGATTCCTCCCATTCCATTTTGAGCTGCCCCTATGGTGGGAACCTGCTTCGACAGCGAATTTTCAACTACGACCACTGCCCCAACGGTGATCATCACTACCGTCACGGTGAAAGATAAAAACACTTTGAGAGTTTTATTCATAATTCTTCCGCACCCACCTTTATCTTCATGCTTACTGTCCCTTCTGCAACTTAATGATCAAAAATTTATATAAGTTTTTTTATTATTCGTTGATTCGAAGCTATAATCTTGAATCTTCCCGGGAATTACTACACTGGCAGAACATCTTCAAGTGCCCCTGAGATATTTTTTTCTGCTATCACAGTGAAAAATGAGTTATTCTTACCAGGGGCGGGAAGGAAATAATGTATCAGATAAAGCCGGATTTCCCGAAGTAAATCTTTGATGCAAGGATTCTCTTGTCTTCCACGGGCCTGTATATGATTGCATTCAGTGCAACTGAATCCCTGTAGAATTTTTCCACTCCAAAGTCTTCAAGATAGCCATATCCTCCATGGAACTGGAGGGCATACTTTGTTGCCTTTCTGGATAAGGATGCTGACAAATCCTTAAGCATGAGCATTCTGATTTCGTCACTGCCCTCATCGAACAAAACAAATTTAAGCATCTCCAGCTCTGATTTTAGCTCAGCAATCCTGAAAGCTACAGGTTCATAGTTCTTCAGTGGTTCATTGAAAGTTTTTCTGACATTTGTGTACTCAATTGCCTTATCAACTGCCCCTTCTGCAATTCCAAGGAATAATGCAGCTATATCACCAGATGAAACAGCAAGGATATTTTCAAGGTCCTCCTTTGTTCCGCACTCCTCTTTGCTGGAAGGCAGGAAGTCGCAGACGCCCATCCCTCTCAGGCCAAGCGGCTTAAAGTTTTTTACCGGTTCAGCTTTTCCCTCTCCGGCAAAAATTGTTCCACTGGCATCAAGTTCAATATACCTGTTTGCCTTTTCATTGAGTGCCCTCCTGATGGCACCATTGCTGCCATCCTCTATTTTCTCACCGGAAAGCCTTGAAAATGAAAGTGCGTACGAATCCTTCCCACTTATTACCGATTGAATAAGATCCTTCTTATTTCCACTGGAAAGCTGTTTCAGAACAACATCGTTATGAAAGAAAACATATGCGGCAACGGACGGGGATACTTTCGCAAGCTCAAAAAGCATCAGCCTGTGGCTCAGGGAATCAAGCCCTGCACCGCCCATTTCCACTGGAAGGTTGGATCCAACAAATCCCTGTTCCAGAATCTTTTCTTTAACAGCATCTGGAATTCCTTCCCTTTCTACCTTCAATGCAAGGTCTTTCAGGTTTTTATCTGCGAATTCCTTTACAGTATCTCTCATCAGTTCAGCCTGTTCATTCACTTTTATCACCTTTCAGCATCATTCTTGATATGACAATCTTTTCAACTTCGCTCGTACCTTCCCAGATTTCCATTATCTTAGAGTCTCTGAAGAACCTTTCAATTTCAGAGTTAAGGCCGATCTGGCCTGTGATCTCCATCGCAGTTTCAGCTGCAAAGCTTGCGGTTTCTGAAGCATATCCTTTTGCCATGCTTGTCAGTATGGGGTTGGGATTGTAATTAAACAGGAAACTTGCTGCTTTGTACATCAGGAGCCTCGAAGCCTCCACCCTTGTTGCAATTTCTGCAAGTTTGAATTTTCTCTCCTCTCCAACGTATTCTCCCTCTTTTTCAAGTTTCTTCAGATATTCTGTGGTTCTGTCAAGAACTCCCTGGGCAATGCCTATAGACTGGGCAGCCACAAAGATTCTTGATATATTGAAAAACTCCATGATATAATAGAATCCCTTTCCTTCTTCACCTACCAGGTTTTTCGCAGGAACTTCCACATTATTGAGGATCAGTTCTCCGGTGTTTGTAGCCCGTACACCCAGTTTCCCCGTGAGCTTATTTGAAGCAAATCCTTTAAAGCCCCTTTCAACAACGAGGACACTCAATCCTCTGTGCCTTTTCTTTGGATCATCAGGTGGGGAAGTTCTGGCCAGCATTACAAAGAAATCAGCAATTGTGCCATTTGTGATGAACATCTTCGATCCATTTACAATATACTTATCCCCTTCTTTCCTTGCAACTGTTTTAAGGCCTGCAACATCGCTCCCTCCACCTGGCTCAGTAACACCAAGGCCCATGATCTTCTCACCCATGGCCACCTTTCCCAGGTAATTCTCCTTGAGGTAATCACTTCCGTGAAGCATCAGGACTTCTGCACCAAAATATGGAACTGTTACAGAAATTCCCATTCCCGGATCAACACGGCACATTTCTTCTATGCCGATCATTGTCTTCCAGGGGTTTGAGAAATCTATGATTCCTTCCTTAAGCGCCTTCAGCCTGAGCTCGTCCGGGTACTTTTCTTCCACATCGTATTTGGATGCAACATCATTTCCAAATTCCTTCAGTGAAAATTCCCTGACTTTCTTGCTGTATTCTTCCAGTTCCTTATCAAGATCGAAATTCATTCACTCAGCCTCCAGAACAACAGAATATCCCTGGCCGCCACCAACGCAGAGGGTGGCAACTCCATACCTCTTGCCTTTTGCCTTCAGCTCTCTTGCCAGGGTTCCAGCGATCCTTGCCCCAGTTGCTCCAAGTGGATGACCTATCGAAATTCCACCACCGTAAATATTCACTTTTTCTCTTGGAATGTCAAATGCTTTCATTGCATTCAGCACAACAACTGCAAAAGCTTCATTAATCTCCCACAGGTCTATGTCTTCTGGCTTCAGCCCACTTCTTTCAAGTGCTTTTCTGGTAGCTGGAACCGGCCCTTCCCCCATAATTGAAGGATCCACCCCTGCCCATCCGATCCCCCGGATTTTGGCAAGTGGCTTAAAACCGTATTCCTTGACTTTTTTGTCGCTCGCAATAGTAACCAGTGATGCCCCCGCATTTAAAGGCGATGAATTGCCCGCCGTAATGGCGCCATCCGCCTTCAGGATTGGGTTGAGTTTTCTCATGCCCTCAAGCGTTGCATCCTTTCTCACTGCCTGGTCAGTGTCAAAAGTTACAGTTTTTCCATCATTTTCCACTTCCACGGGCAATATTTCATCCTTGAAAAAACCCTCCTCCTGGCCCTTAACAGCCCTGGCATGGCTTTCATAGGAAAACTTGTCCATTTCCTCCCGCCCTATGTTCCTGAGGGCTGCAAGTTTCTCTGCCGTAGCAAGCATGTTGTAAGAAATATTCATCTGGTATTTCATATACTCTGGCCTGACCATCAGTTTCATATTTGGCTTCACATGTGGATTATTGCTTAAAGGCACATGTGTCATGTGTTCCATGCCGCCTGCCAGAACTATTTCCGCATTTCCTGCCATTATTTCCATGGCACCGATAGAAATTGCATTTAAAGACGAAGAGCAAGCCCTGTCAATTGACATGCTGGGTACATTGAAAGGCATGCCACCCATAAAAACAGGGTGCCTGCCACCGTATTGCCAGTTTTCGTCAGCCTGAATTGCACATCCTGTTATGACATCATCAATATCGTCTGTGTTTATGCCATTTTTTGACACAGAATCTTTTATGAGTTTTCCAAGAACTTCATCCATCCTCATGGAATTCAACATATCCCTTTCAGGATCCTGGGGCCTTGACCTGGAGAACGCACTTCTTTTAAAATCAACTATGTGAACTGTGCTGTTATTCATCATTACACCATGTGGCATATGCATATTAAACATAAATATATTTTCGATATCGACATACGAAATCGACACATTCATTAATAATCAAAAAATCACCAGATGCTTAAAAACAGGCAAGAAATATTTACCCTTAAAACAATGGGGAACAGGAGTGATAAATGTGGCAATTAACATAGTTGTTTTAATAAAGCAGATAGTGGACATAGACCAGCTTAAGACCGATCCAAACAGTGGGGAGCCTCTCATCCAGAATATACCGCTGAGGATTGAAAATCTCAGCAAGAACTCCATTGAAGCTGCGGTGCAGTTGAAGGAGAAAAACGGAGGAAAGGTAACAGGCATCATTTTCGGAACTGAAAAAGCCAATTCTGCCATGAAGGAAGCCTATGCAATGGGTGTTGATGAAGGCTTCATCATTACAGGATATAAGGGAAACAATCCCGCATATACAGCGTCAATAATAAGCAATAAGATAAAAGAACTGGGAAATGTGGACTGCGTTATTCTCGGAAACCAGTCGGCTGATTCCTATACCGGGCTGTTGCCAGGGCTTCTTTCCACTGAACTGAACATGAATCTTCTTGGGAATGCGGTCAGCATATCCGAAGAAGGCGGGAGATTCAAGATAAAGAGAGTCCTCGACGAAAAGGATGAAATAATATCGGCAGAAAAGCCATGCGTTATTTCAGTAACACAGGAGATAAACCAGCCAAGGCTGCCACCAGTCCTGCAGATAATGGCAGCAGGGAGAAAACCAATTAACGCAAGCGCGGCTGGGGCTGGTAATTTTGAAACACCCAAGATTGTCAGCAATATTGCACCAAAGAGTGATAGAAAGAGGCAGCTGTTTGAGGATATGGACAAAGGTGTGGCTGAAGTAGCAAAGGCAATAAGGGGTGAAATGAAATGAAGTTTTTAATATTCTCTGAGGATGGCTCAAATATCTGTGGCATTGCTACAAAATTAAGGGATAACGGGGAAGTATACGGTGTAACAATTGAGGGGGAAGAATCAAAGTGCCTTCAGTACGGGCTGAAAGAAGTTTATGCCCTCAAGGGCAGGCCAATGGGAGATAATTGCTTCAAGGCACTGAATAAAATTGATCTTACAAATTTTGACAGAATATTCATATCCAGTTCTCCACTGGGAAGGGATATAGCCGGGATGATCGCATCAAGCATCAGGTCAATTGTAATCACTGAAGCATTTGACTTCCACCTGGAAGGAGAAAACATCCGCACAAAGAGATTTTTCTTCGGAGGCAAGACTATCCTTGAAGAAGAGAGCAGTGCAAAGGTAATAACAGTGCAGCCAGGATCATTTGAGCCTGAAAAAGTGGATGGAAACACCCCGGTCACTATGGCTGATCTGGAGGTTTCATCCATAACACTTGATCAGGAAGTGGAAAAGGAAAGAAGTGGGACAGATATAGAATCTGCCCCTATCCTGGTATCAATAGGCAGAGGCATTGGCAAGAAGGAAGCAATAGATCAGATAATGCCTCTTGTAGAAGCAGTGCACGGAGAACTTTCAGGTTCAAGGCCAGTTTGCCTGGACTACAAATGGCTTACAGAAGAAAGGCAGGTTGGATTATCCGGAAAGAAGGTGAAGCCAAGGGTGTATATTGCTCTTGGAATATCAGGGCAGATACAGCACATTGCAGGAATGAGAGGGTCAAAGACAGTTATTGCGGTTAACAAGGATAAGGATGCGCCTATATTCCAGGAATGCGATTACGGAATTGTTGGGGACCTGTTCCAGGTTGTCCCAAAACTTGTCAGTGCCCTTAAGCAATAGGCACATTCCTTATTTTTTAAAAAAATTGCAAACAAAATAACCATTATTCATGTAAAATAGATGAAAATTGCCGTGATTACCAGAACTAATATGACAACATAGTCTATATTTACAGGGTCTACCTTTTCCAGTGCCTTAAGCATGCCTTTCCTCGCAAAGGATGTCACGATCATGAGTGAAATGCCACCTGCAAAAATGAAAAGCAGGCTTAAAGTTCCAACAAATATGCCACCATAAATTACGGACGCAAGGACTATGGGCAGGAAAGCAGGATCCGGGATAAAACTCACAATAAGGCTTGTATTTTCAACACTTTCACTATTTTTCTTCTCTTTCAGCACGTTTGCAAAAATATAAACGCAAACTGCAGCAAGCAGAATTACTGATCCAATTCTCACCTGGTTGTACCCAATCAATCTCACTCCGAGATATGCAATCCCAAGGGCAAGGAGTGCTGAAAGCAATCCATGGGCAAAACCAATGGAAAAACTGTAAGCGTCTGTTTGCGCGGACAAGTATTTCCGCTTTGCAGATATAATTGAAATTGGTATCCAGTGGTCAGGGGCAATCATGTGCAATGTGGCCAGAGTCAGTGTTATCAATATAAGGTAAAGCTCGATATTCATTCTTTTTCCGAATTCCACATTAATATTTAACTTTGAATTTGCCAATCAAAAGAGAGTTTGTATGGAAAGCCAACAATATAAATATATAAAACGTTAAAGGATTTAATATAAAATGAATATACGTTTCAATATGGCAAACAAAGAAATATCGTGGCTGAACGGAAATTTTATCGATGAGGCGGAGGCGGTTGTTCCCATAATGACGCACTCTCTCCAGTATGGAAGCGGTATTTTCGAAGGCATCAGGGGTTATGAAACATCAAAAGGCACTGAAATTTTCCGCCTGAAAGATCACGTTAAAAGATTTTTCAACACTGCAAAAATATATGCAATGAATCTTGGCTATTCCCAGGAAGAGATAGAAAATGCAATTATAGAAACTGTAAGGAGAAACAATCTCAAATCATGTTATATAAGGCCGTTCGCGTTCTATGATGATCACGGTGTTGGCGTGGGCACTGCAGGAAAGAAAATCAGTGTTTACATACGGGCGCTTTCCTTTGGGAAATACTTTTCAGCAGACACAGGGCTGAAATGCAAGGTATCTTCCTGGCACAGGATGGAATCTGCCATATTGCCTATTGAAGCCAAGGCGAGCGGGAATTACCTAAATTCTGTGTTAGCAATGAAGGAGGCTAAAGCATCAGGTTATGACGAGGCAATTATAACATCCAGAGATGGATATGTTGCCGAGGGGCCCGGAGAGAATATATTTCTAGTGAAGGATGGGGCTCTTTTAACACCGGGTGTGGACAGCCAGATACTTCTTGGAATTACGAGAAACACCATAATTGAATTAATGAAGGAAAGTGGAATGAAGGTGATTGAAAGATTCATCCACAGGGAAGAACTGTACACAGCAGACGAGGCATTCTTTGTAGGAACTGCAGCTGAAGTGACGCCTATCCTCAATATAGACGGGATTTCGGTAGGAGACGGAAAAGTTGGAGAAATTACAAAAAAAGTAGGCGAGACTTATTTTAACCTTGTGCAGGGAAAATCAAAAGACCACCAGGACTATCTCACAATTGTGTAATCACCTTAAAACAATCCTTCTCTATTTAAGAAATTTTTCTTTTTCTGCCCCATATCATATCTCTGCCATATCTCATGAAATCGATGTGGGTGTACATGCCAAAGGCATTATTTTTCGTTATGCCGTCACGTCCTTCAATGCCATTCCCCCTGATCATTTTCATCGTAGTCTTATCAGGTGTCTTGATTCTTCCATAGTGGAATTCATGCCCATAGATGGTCTGCCCCTTCCTGAAAAACGGGCCTCCTGATTCTGACATGATCTCTGTATAATTCAGCACCGGCCTCTTTTCCATCCATGTTTTGCCGGTGAAAATGCCTGCCATTTCATATTTTCTCCCCTCATAGTCCATGGAGTCCATCAGGAACATTGTCCCACCACACTCTGAATAAAGAAAACCACCATCTCTGGCATACTCTTTCAAAAATTGCTTGAGCTTCGTTGCATTTTCAAGCTGTCCACTGAAAAGTTCAGGATATCCTCCACCAATGTATACAAGATCAGCGCCTTCAGGCACTTCATCTTTCAGGGGTGAGAAAAATTTAACACTGTACATTCTCGAGAGATAATCAAGCGAGGTCTCATAATAAAAGCAGAATGCATCATCCTTTGCAATATATACATTTTTTTCCCGGGCTTCATCTTTCATTCCCGAATGGTTTTTCTCAATTTCAGGCAACTCATCTATGAATGAAAGATCAATGTAAGAGGCAATTTCCTTTGATCGTCCAACCATTTCTCTGCTATTCAGATCAAGGCTTAAGCCAAGATGCCTCTCATTCATTTTGAACTCTTCCCTGTGAGGAATTTTACCTATAATTCTTACACCGTGGGCTATGAATACATCCTCGACCATCTTCAGATGCCTTTCACCGGCATAATTGTTTAAGATCACTCCAAGGCAGCCTTTCTTTATGAATCCCTTCGCAGCAAAATAAACGGATTCTGCCCATTTAAACATATCAACAACGAGAATGTATGGTATTTTCAGCCTTTCAAAATATGCAATGGTGCTGAACTCCTTTCCAACTCCGCTGTCATACAGCCCCATCACTCCTTCTGCAACTGCAAAATCGGCTTTCTCCGATGCATATTCGATTATGTTCCTTTCCAGTTTTCCCTGAAGCCAGCGATCTAAATTATAGCCATGCCTGCCCGATATTTTTGCTTCAACCAACGGATCAATAAAGTCAGGGCCAATCTTGATCTGAATGCTGTTTGGAACTGCAGAGAGGATAGCCCCTGTAGCTGTTGTTTTTCCAGAGCCTGTGCACATTGCAGCTATGCCTACGATCTTCATCATTCAACCATAGGGCTATTAATTTTAATAATTAACCCATTCGATCTTAATTTTTCTATCAATCAATTCATCATTCTGCACAGAATCTAACCGGCCTTGAAAATGGGCATGGCCTTATCTTGAATCTAAATGCCCCAAATACGGGAGAGTTTAAAGTTAAAAGCTTTATGTAAAAATTGCAATGAAACATTAAAACTGCTTTAACGTATTTTCAATAATTATTACCTGATAGGAATTCAATATATATCAAACAGCCATATAATTATATTTATATAGTTCAAATTTTTAGGATAATATGTAGTGCGGATTATGCTTCATAACGTTAGGCTCTTATCATCTTACCTCAAGGCAATTTCCACATGGCCTGAGGATGGGGAGAGTACGATAAAATCTATGCCCTCCCCTTACCAGATAGCGAGAAAAATCAACATATCCGCGAATTCATCATACAAAATGTGGAATCTTATATTTGAAAAAGAATATATAAAAGACATACTCATAATGCCTCAAACCTTTCCAGGAAATTTCAAACGATATTATTTAATAGCATCGTTGCCGTTTGAATACGTAAAAGATGTTGAAAATAAGTTGCAGAAAATTCCATACGTTGAAATGCTAAACTCAACAGATTACCAGAAGAAGAAGAGGGGAAGCCAGGGAATCGAAAATTACAGCGAGATAGGCAGCATTCAGTTCATATCAAGTGAGAACCGGATTAAAGGTGATATTGACAATATTGGAAACTCATTCCGCGACTCGGGGTTGGAATTCAACGTAATGAACCACTTCTCAAATTCCGAAGAAACAGATCCATCAACGGGGCAACTGAACCTTATCAAAAGCATAGCATATAAAAGTGTTAAAAACTTCTCAACGGAAGAAATAACAAACCAGATGAATTACTCAAGGAAGAGGACAAGAAAGAATCTTGACACACTGGTAAAAAACAGGTTCATAAAAGGCAATGCAATCTTCAATTTCAGGAAAATTCCAAACATCATTACCAAACAGTTAATCATAATGGTCCCCGAAGAGGCCACCAGTTCGTATGTAATGTGGTTGCAAACGAGGAAGGAGATCAGGGACAACCTCATTTATTTCACCACTTATCCATATAGGTTCAGGCTCATCATATTTGGGGAAAATATGCAGGAACTTGACGATATAATGTTTTTTCTATCGCAGAACTTCAATGAAATATTCATCATAGACAGGTTTGAAACCACATTTTTCGATGAAGTCAAACCCTTTTTCCGTGGCATTTATGACGGTGAAAGCGAGTAGGCATAAATTGTTTCCATGAAAATTTTTTTTTCTGCCAGGCGCTGGAATGCATACTGTTTAAACTCCCTTTGCAAACTGTCTATATCTGTAAGTGAAGAAAGAATAATGTAACATTTTCCATCGCGGCTTAAGTGTTTACCCAGTTCAGACAGGAACTTCCTTGTTGTTTGCAGCCCATCCTCACCCCCATACCACATTTCACTGCCCTGGACTTTCTCTTCATAAGTTTCTCCGGGCAGGTAAGGGGGGTTGAATATAACAGTATCAAATGGCCCATCAATTCCACTGAATAGATCGCAGCAAACTGTTTTTATTTTAACACCGTTTGAAGAGGCGTTTCTCTCTGTGCATTTTATGGCTTCAGGGTTAATGTCAGATGATAGTATTGAAAAACCCATTTTTGCGATCATTATACTCGCCAATCCGCTGCCACACCCTATTTCAAGGCATTTTCCACATGGGACAATGCAATCTGCAAGGAGCATTGTGTCATCAGATGGAAAATAAACTTCCCTGCATCTTGAAATCTTTATCGTACTCCCCCTTATTTGAAAAGAAACCGGCTCCATGGCTGTATGGGTATTATTATTCAATTTAAACACTATCTGCTTTCAGTCAATGTTATATAAATTACAATCATAGGCTATAAATATGGTCGTCATTACCAGCCCCACATTGGTATTCATACCTGAAAGCGAATTGATCGCAGACTATGTACTTTCATTTGCTGTTCTGATTTTTGTGCTGGCTGAATTTTACATAAGATACAGAAAAGCAGGCATAACTGCCATGCCAGCCATAAAATACGTATTGAAGAACCTGAAGAGATTCATAGCGCAGATACTGAATTATGGTGCATTCCACAGAAAGAACATAAAAAACAGATATGCAGGAATAATGCATCTGATGATTTTCTATGGAATGGTGATCCTTTTCGTTGCCACTTCCCTCATTGCATTATCCCATGATGTACTGAAGGCTACCCTCGGATACGGCATTCTTACAGGTGATTTTTACCTTAATTTCGAGGTTTGGGCTAACTTTGGCGGCTTGCTTTTGGTTGCGGGCCTTCTTCTGGCATTTTTCAGGAGAGTGAGGAAGAAAGTCCCTCTGGACACAATAACACAGGATTTCATAATAATTGCAGGGCTGTTGATATTGTCCCTGGAGGGTTTTTTCCTTGGTGCACTGAAAATAGCACTTTACAGGGAAAGTTTTGACGTTTACAGATTTGTTGAGTGGCCTCTCAGCTATATTTTTGCACCAATGGGAGTTGCAGGAAATTATGGGATACAAATTTACAGAATATTATGGTTTGTCCATGTTTTGACAGCTTTTGGCTTAGCTGCTTATTTGCCATTTTCAAAGCTTTCGCACATGTTTTACTCGGCAGTGGGAATAGGAATACACCCACAGAAAAAGAGAGGAGAAATGTCAACTCCTTTTGTTCTGTCTGAAGCACTGGAATCCGGAAATTTTGATTTCAATGTGGGATCAAAAACAGTGATGGACCTCAGTTACTTTCAGAAAACAGACGCCATTGCCTGCACTGACTGTGGCAGATGTGAAAGAGCCTGCCCTGCAGTGTCATCAGGAACAGACCTTGATCCAAGGGTTGTTGTTCAAAATATACAGAGGGCATTGTGGAATGGCAATGCTCCAATGGTGGGTGAAATAATAAGCGAAAATGCAGCCTGGTCCTGTACCACATGCCAGGCCTGCGTTGAGGAATGCCCTGTCCTCATAGATCCACACTCATACAATCTGGAGACAAGGAGAACCCTGGTAATGGAAAATAAAGTTTCAAAGGAAACATCCTCGTATCTTAATAATCTTGGAAATACGCTCAACCCATTCGGCAACAACAATTCAGACAGGGATGCAATGCTTCAGTATGGCAAAAAAATGGAAGAAAGCATGGATACGGTTTACTGGGTTGGATGCATGGGCTCTTTCGATCCCAGATATAACAGAATCGCCAGAGATGTTATAGATCTCCTGAAAAAGGGAGGCGTTAACTTCGGGCTCCTTGGCTCGGAAGAAAAATGCAATGGTGAAACTGCAAGGAGGATGGGAGAAGAGGGGAGATTCCAGGAGCTGGCAATCCAGAACATAGAAACATTCAATAAATACGGAATCAAGAAAATCATTACATCCTGCCCCCACTGCATGAACACATTCAGAAACGAATATCCAAAGTTCGGTTTAGAAGCACAGGTTGTGCACCACTCCGAGGCCCTTGCAGATCTCATAAAGGATGAAAAAATAAAGGTAAGGAAAAACAGTGAAACAGTGACATTGCATGATCCATGTTATCTTGGCAGGATAAATGGAGAATATGACAACACACGCATGATCGTGAACAGCACATCCAATCTCAGGGAAATGGAAGCAAGCAGGGAAAAGAGCTTCTGCTGCGGTGGCGGTGGAGGAAACTACTGGTATAAGGTGGAAAAGGAAGAATCAATAAGCAAGATAAGAATGAAGCAGGTTCTTGAAACAGGTGCAGGCACTGTTGCAGTTGCATGCCCATTCTGCACGGCAATGCTGGAGGATGCTTCAAGGACAATGGATCTGGAAAGCAAGGTGAAGGTCAGGGATATCTCTGAAATAATAAAAGAAAATCTGGAGAATGAGTAAAATGAAATTCATAACCGAAAAAGATGTTGAAAACAACCTGAGGATGAAGGAACTGATGGATATACTGGAGGACGCATTCATAGAGTATGGCGAGGGCAGGGCTGGAGCCAGCCCAAGGGACAGGCTTTTCACAGGAAGTGCATTCCTAAATACCATGCCGGCGTATATTGACAAATACGGAATTGCCGGGCTGAAGTCTTATGTGGCGGGTGCAAATGGATCTAAATTCGTTGTAATGTTCTATCTCACGGAAGATCCTGAAAATTTTTTCGTTTTAGAAGCAAACAGGCTTGGGCAGATGAGGACGGGAGCACTCCCGGGAATGGTGTCGAGGCGGCTTTTGAAAGATAGGAAGGCGGATTCTAAATTCCTGTTGGTTGGCTCAGGATACCAGGCTGAAACACAACTCGAGGCAATGAAGATTGCACTGGAACTCAAAGAGGCTGCTGTTTATTCAAGATCGGCAGGCCATGCTGAAGCATTTGCAGAGAAAATGGGGAAAAAGCTTGATATGGATATAAAAGTGGAAACAAACACTGCAAATTTCAAGAATTACAATGTCTTCAACACAGTTACAAATGCAAAAGACCCGATAATTACAGAGAAAAATGCACCTGAATATTTCCACATGAATCTTGTAGGGGCAAACCTGTTAAACAGGAGGGAAGTGAGCAATGAAGTTATGAGGAATTCGGACCTTGTAATAGTTGAGCATATGGGGCAGGCAATGCTTGAATCTGCTGAATTTCAGGATGTGAACGGATCTGAAAAACTGATAGAGCTGAAGGATTTTGTAAGGGAAGGGCCAATCCCGGCAAAAAGATCGGTATTCAAAACAATGGGAATAGGGCTGGAAGACATTGTTGCCGGATATCTTGTTGCAAAGAATATGGGCCTAATATGAGATGGTAAAGATGGATTCAAATCTCGATCCCTGGGGATCGTCACAGGTAAAGGATTACAAAAAAATGAGGGAAGAATTTGGGATTGAACCATTTGACTTTAACCTCAGTGGCAATAAAATGGCAATAAGGAACCTCATTGTTGGGCAGAGGGATTTCTGGAGAATAAAGAAGGCTATGGACAGGAAAGACAAATTTGCTGCAATGACCGGGCTTATGCCTTCCGGAGAAATGCATCTGGGCAGCAAAGCCATAATTGAACAGATGATCTACTTTCAGCAGAAAGGGGCAGAGGCCCACATAGCTGTTGCTGATCTGGAGTCATATGCAACCAGAAATATTCCGCTTGAAAAAGCAAGGGCCATAGCCATAGAGAACTTCCTCCTTAACTATATTGCACTTGGGCTGAAGAAATGCAATTTCTATTTCCAGTCCACAAGTTCCAGGATTCAGAAATTTGCTTTCGTGTTGTCAAAAGAGGTTACATTCTCAGAGATGAAAGCCATATACGGATTTGACGACTCAAAGAGAATGCTTGAAATAAACTCCCCATTGATACAGGCTTCTGATATTTTAAGCCCACAAATTTACGGGGAGGCAATGCCCACAATCGTTCCTATCGGTGCTGATCAGGACCCCCATCTCAGGGTTACAAGGGACATAAGCGGAAGAATGAACATAATTAAAACCAGGAAAAATGAAGATGGGCTCACATTCTCAATAGGGGGAAGCGGGGATCCTGAGCCATTTTTCCAGATTATTAAAAAGGCAACGGCCGGCTTGAATATCAGGATAAAGAAAATTAACACAAAGTACAGAACAATTGAAGTGGAAAAGTATGGCGAAGATCTTTATGATCTTGAAACTGCAATATCAAGAATGGAGAGAGGATTGAACCCAAATAACACCTTAGCCCCCTCATCACTTATAATGAGGCTGGAAACAGGCATTCGTGGCGGAAAGATGAGCAAATCTGTTCCAGACTCCACAATATCGCTCAATGAAGATCCGGGGGAAGCAGAAAAGAAGATCAGGAAAGCGCTAACGGGAGGCAGGGAAAATGTGGAAGAGCAGAAAAAACTGGGGGGAAACCCGTACATCTGCCCTGTCTTTGAGCTTTATTTGTACCATCTGTCCAGTGAAGAGAGCGATCTGAAAAGGGTGGAGGATGAGTGCAAATCAGGGGCAAGGCTGTGTGGTGCGTGCAAGATGGAAGCATCTGATCTTATGAAGGCTCTTCTTGTTGGCCTGAAGGAAAAGAGGGAAAGCTCGAGGCATATGGTTAAAGAATTCCTGGAGAATGAGTGATGAAATGTTCCATGTGCGATCAGGCAGCGGTTTACGAAAGCAGGCCGGCAAAATCTGCAATGTGCAAATTCCATTTTACGGAAAGCGTTGAAAAGAGATTCAAGCAGGAAATCAGAAAGCAGGTCCATTTTAAAAAGGGATTGACCACAATAGGTGTGGCAATATCAGGTGGAAAAGATAGTTCTGTGCTTCTTTACCTTCTGTGGAAAACAATGAACAAGAAGAAAAATGCCATCCTGAAGGCATTCACAATTGATGAAGGCATAGAAGGATACAGGGGAGAGGGCATCAAATCTGCACAGAGTTTATGCCAGAAGCTTGGCATCAAACATGAAGTAATATCGTTTGCTGGCAGTTTCAACACAGACATGGACAGCGTTGTAAAATCAAAACATCTCGAAGGCTCACCATGTGCATACTGTGGCCCAATGAGAAGAGACCTGATGAACAGGATGTCATGGAATTATGACGCTGATTATGTTGCACTTGGCATAAATCTTGATGATTATTCCCAGAGCATTATGATGAATGTGATGAGGGGAGATTACGGCAAGATGCTTAGAATGGCTCCTCACAGGAATCTCATTGAGGGGCTTGTCCCAAGGATAATCCCCCTGAGGAGGATATATGAGAAAGAAGTGAAGCTTTATGCCATTCTGGAGGGAATTGAACACGACATGGGCTGGTGCCCATACTCGCTTGAGGCCCAAAGAAACAGGGTACGGGCACTGTTGAATTCCATAGAGGAAGAAACCCCTGGAACAAAATTGGCAATTGAAGGCTTCCTGGAAAAGCTGCAGGAAAAAAACATAACAAGTGGAGAAAAAAAGGCAACAGAAAGATGCAAAATCTGTGGAAACCCATCCAATGGCCCATATTGCCAGAGTTGCATCAGGAATGGGAGGGCCGGT
>JAKAVO010000021.1 GCA_021817255.1 Thermoplasmata archaeon | reverse complement strand
TTTCAACTTTTAAACCAGGTTCTGAGCTTGGAATAGTTGAAACCAGTGCTTTGGCATAAGGGTGAAGTGAATTTGAAAGCACTTCTGCCGTTGGGCCGGATTCCACTATCCTGCCCCTGTATAAAACAATGATATTCTGGGTAAAATTCTCAATAAAACCCAGGTTATTGCTTGCAATCAGGAAGGAAGTGTTATTTTCCTTTCTTCTGTCATTGATCAGATTGAAAAGTTTTATCTTTGTTGTAAGATCAAGGAATGCTGTCGGATCATCCATGAGGACAACCTTAGGATTGACAGAAAGCGCTCTTAATATTGCAACTTTCTGGATTTCACTGGCACTCAGCTGGGCTGGATATTTGTATAGCAATTTTTCATCCAGCCCAACTTCTGCAATAAGGTTCTGGACCCTGTATCCAATCTCTTCTTTCTGAATATGCAGAATGTTCCTGAGAGGTTCAGATATAGAATCCATCACATTCATCGCCGGATCAAGAGTTGAGTAAATATCCTGGAATACTGGCTGCATATACCCGCGGTTTTTTTTCATAAGTTTGCTGCCATTTCTGAAAATGGAATTGTCACTGCAAATTTTTTCAAACCTTTCAGTCAGCAGGTCCAGTTCATCATTTCCTTCAATTTCTTCCTCTTCAGGATTGTATCCATATTTTTCAATGAACAGATCATTTATGTTTTCAATCCTCCTGGTGATTTCGTCCAGTTCATCTCCCATTTCCATCTTAACATCAACGAACAGTTCCCCTGAAGTAGGTTTTGTGAGCTGTAATAAGATGTCGAGCAGGGTAGTCTTTCCGCTTCCTGATTCACCTATTATGCCTGTTGATTCGCCCTCGTAAAGTTTCAGCGATATGTCATCCAGAACTCTGTATCCGCTGCTCTCTGCAGATGTTCTATCGTTTTTCCCCAAAGCTTTTGAAATATGCAACGCATAAACTACAATTTTTTTATCAGCCATTCAGTTATACCTCCGACTTATCAGAATACAAAAAGCATGCAACCCTGTGGCTTTTGCTCACTTCGACCAGTGCCGGAATCTTCACGGAGCACACATCCATTGCAAATTTGCATCTTGGGTGGAATTTGCATCCGCTTGGCGGGTTTGCAAAGTCAGGCTGTTCTCCCTGCGCAAATTCCATGGATACATTGCTTCCTGGATTTTCTTTATTAATTTTGGATGATGCGAGGTAGTTTATTGTAAAAGGATGTTTTGAGTTGTTAAAAATCTCAAAAGTGGTAGATTGCTCTATAAGGGTCCCTGCGTATAATATGCCGACCCTGCCTGCCAACCCTGCAAGCAAAGGCATTTCATTGGTAATATACAGGAATGAAATGTTCTCGTTTTCCGAAAACTTCCTGACAGATTCCAGAAGTTTGGTCTGGGTGAAAGCATCCATGGATGATGTTGGTTCGTCAAGTACGGCAAGCTCCGGCCTGCTTACAATAGCCAGGCCAAAGAGGCACAAATGCCTCAATCCAGGCGGCAATTCATCGGGGTACCTGTTTACCAGAAGTTCAGGCCTTTCAATTTCCATTGATCTGAGTGTTTCAATTGAAAAGCTCAACGCTTCTTTCTCAAATTCTTTCATCATCAATCTCCCGCCAATAAACAAGGAAATTTTAAGGTCAAAGTATTTTTTATTGATAACTTTATTCATGCCTTTGATCTGCTTCTCTATTTCCATTGCCTCAGATGGATCGCCTGCATTCATCCTGAGCTTCATGAGATTTCTCTGGGAAATGATGCCATGGAAATCAGATATTCTTTTTATCTGATTGATCTGCCTCTCCTTCAAATCTACCTTAACTCTATCCACGAACCTGGAAACAAGCATTTCACTGTCCAGATCGTTTTCCAGAAGATTATGAATTTCAGAAATATGGGACTCCAGCCCGTAAGAATCCACAAAATTTTGTATAAAGGCTTTTCTTCGTTCCCTGTTCTTAATCTCCCTGGCTTCCTCTGTGAAGTCAACCATAATTTCCTTGCTTATTAAAGATTTTTTCAGTATTGAACTGCCCAGTTCCGGAATCCTGTGCTTCTGCAGCATTTCAACCATGTGTTCCCCCAGGGTCAACGAAGGATTTAGGGATCGGAAGGAATCTTGGAGCATATAAGATATGCGTTTCCCCCTTATTTCGCCCATAAGTTCATCGTATCTTTTTGGCTTGTTTTTTTCATTCTTTCTGTCCCTTATTTTAGAAAGTGAAAATCTCTGCTTTTTATTTTCAAAGTAATAAAGCAGATTCATTTCATCTAGAACCACACTTCCGCTTTCCACCATTCCTTTATGATCGGGTATCAGGTTTACTATGCTGTCTGCAAGAACTGTTTTGCCAGAGTTGCTTTCTCCCGTCAAGCCGTAAATTTCCCCTTTGTGAATTTTGATGCTTATGTTATCAAGCGATCTGGCATTAATTTCTGATTTTTTCAGGTTCGAAACAATATTCTCAATCCTGATGGCATATTTTGGTTTGCTATCAGCAGTTAAAGGGTTTTTTGCCATTTACACATCTCTCCTCCCGATATCGAGGGCATCTCTCAGCCCATCACCCATTATGTTTACTCCGACCACGATAATCACCAGAAAGAGTACCGGTATGGCGGTTGTCCACCAGTCGGAGAACCCTCCTGGCACAGGTTGAACCATCAGGCTTCCCTGGGCAATAAGATTTCCCATATCCGGCAGGAATTTTGACAGTCCGAAAACATTCTGCAAATTCAGGTATTCAATAAAGGAGAGAAAAAGTATTACACTTCCAACATTAAGAGTGATCTGGATTATGACCGGAGACAGGGCATTAGGTATCACATGCTGGAACAGGTTCTTAATATGGTTTGATCCGCCTGTTATTGCAGCATCAATATATCTTGTTTTTCTAATATTCATTGTTGCAGATCTGCTTATTCGTGCATAAACCGGAAAGAGTGAGATTGTGAGTGCAATTGACAGTACATCGAGACCATCGAATGGTATGTTGTTTATTTGAAGTGAGATCGAGAATAACAGGGAAATGCCAATAGCAGTGACATAGAATGGCAGGCTTATGAATGCATCCATAAACCTCATGAGAACTTCGTCAACTATCCCACCGAAATAACCAGAAAGAGTTCCTACCAGCAGTCCGGTCATGGATGATAGGAACACTACCAGTCCCGTATATCCCATATCTATATACATTGATGAAAGAATTGCAGGCAGAATCGGAATACCGTCATAAGTTGTCCCAAGGTAATACCACCATACCGGACCACTGCCATAAAGGATAGATGGCTTTAACGTAGGTGGGAGAGGTACTGTGGATGTCCCTCTTATAAATACTGTGAGCTGTGTTATCAATCCATAACCTGCACCGAGGTACTCAGGCACTGCAACATCCATCATGGCTATAATGGAGTAACCCAGTAAAATTATAAATCCCGCAAGAAACCTCTTCTTCTTCAAAAGCATTGCGAAGCTGAGTTTCGATCCAACAGTTTCATTCTCATATTTTCCTGCCTTATAAGATAAACCCAGACTACTCATTAAGGCACCTCACACTCTCACCTCAGGGTTCAACATGTAATAAACAAGATCGACTGCCAGGTTTGCTATCATGAATATGATGCCAAAGAAGAGGACCAGAGAGGCCAGGGCAAGCCCATTTGTTTTAATGGAGTTCAAATTGCTTATGATCTCCACTGTCAGGAACCCAAGGCCATTTATTCTGAAGAAATATTCTACTACAAGGCTGCCAGAAAGCAAATATGCCATCATCAAACCAATTATTGTAGCTGAGGGAAAATAACCATTCCTCATTGAATAGTTCGCAGTAATGCTGCGATGGTTTAACCCTCTTTCAACTGCATTTCTGGTGCTTGCACTGTTAGAACGGTCCATAATTCCGCCACGGATATACCTTACTATAATGGACAGCATGCTCAAAGTAAGGGCAACCACTGGTATAACAAGGTGCAAAAGTGCAATATAAGCAAGTGTAAAATCACCATGCAACAGTGAATCTAAAAAAAGCATGTGTGTTGGGCTGGAAATATCGTTTGTTATCCATGGCATATTAGGGGCAGAAGAATATCCCTGCCCACAAACAGGCAGGCCTGAACTGCCTCCAAATAATCCTGAGAAAAATCCTATTCTGCTGCCAAATGTGAATTCAAGGATGATGGATATCCAGAAAACGGGCATTGCATAGAATGCAAACGTGATTATTCTTGAGAGGTAATCTGGACTCCTATTGTTGGAATCTCCAATATATGTCCCAAGCGGGATGCCTATTAACAGGGTAAGAATGCTTGTGAGGGTTGCAATTTCGAGCGTTACCGGAAAATAGAGCGTGATTCCGGATATGAACTGCCCTTTAAACATGGCAGTGTTTATTATTCCAAAATTTCCGTGGAAAATCATGGACAAATAAGAAAAGTATCCGTGCAGGAAGCTGCCATATACAGGCAGATATGGCTTTGAAAAGAAGAATGTAAGGAGAGATAAAAGAAATAATGTAGGTATGATCGCTACAAGTCTACTCGCAATGTACAATCGCAAATCCATCCATCTACTAAAAAGATGTGTTATATAACCTATTTGGTTTTAGAACATTCTAAAACGTTGATTTTTAAAAATATTGCCATATAACAGTATATTTTGTCATTTTGAATGATATTGTTTAAATTCCTTTAACAATTTCACAACAGGTAAAAAAATGGCAGCCTCAGATTTTGAAACACCATTTGTCACTGTTGAAAGGGAAAAATGGAAAAAACTCAGGGATAGGAAAAAAATCACCATTACAGAGGATCAGCTGAGGGAAATAAGGGGCATTAATGAAAACATTTCATTGAAAGAAGTAAAGGAGATTTATGCTCCCCTGACAAGGCTGTTAAAAGTATATTATGACAACTACAGGCGCCTCAATAAAGCGAGGAAGGCATTTCTTGAGATAGAAAATGAAAGGGTGCCTTACATAATAGGCATTGCCGGAAGCGTAGCAGTGGGAAAAAGCACCACCGCCAGAATTCTTAAGGAACTCATTTCCACCTGGAAAAATTCGTTGAATGTATATATCGTGACAACGGATGGTTTTCTTTACCCCAATGCAGAGCTGAACAGAAGAAATATAATTGAAAGGAAAGGGTTTCCAGAGAGCTATGACCTGAAATCACTGATCAGTTTCCTCTACAGGATCAAGTCCGGGGTTAATGACATAAAGGCTCCATTTTATTCCCACCTGAAATATGACATTGTGCCTGGGGAAGAAATAGAGATAAAGAACCCGGACATCATCATTTTTGAAGGATTGAACGTTTTGCAATCCCATTCTGACAGGGTAGATGGCGTATCTCATGATCTCATGGTCTCTGACTTTTTCGACTTTTCAATTTATGTTGACGCCGATGAGGAAATAATAGAGGGATGGTTCGTGAAAAGATTCCTGAAGCTCAAGGAAACTGCTTTCAAGGACCCAAATTCCTATTTTCACAAGCTGGCATCAATCCCAGATGAAGATGCCATAAAGATAGGGCAGGATATCTGGGATCGAATAAATGGATTGAACCTGAAGATGAATATAGAAAGGACAAAGTACCACGCGCAATTGATATTGAAAAAAAGGAGCAACCACGAAGTCAACTTTGTCCAGTTAAGAAAGATCTGATATGGCTCAGATCAATGGATTTGCCCTACTCCACCCTTTCCACAATGGCGCCATTCGCCATTCCCCCACCCTCACATATGGCAATAAGCCCGCGCTTTGCTTTCTTTCGTTCAAGAGTATTGATCATTGAACCTACAATCCTTGAACCCGTTGCGCCAAGCGGATGGCCAATGGCTATTGCACCTCCGTGGACGTTCACTCTTTCAGGGTTTGCGCCCGTAGCCTTGATCCACGCAAGCACCACCGATGCAAAAGCTTCATTGACCTCGAAATAGTCAAAATCATCAATTGCCAGGTTTTCCTTTTTCAGAATCCTGTGTGTGACTTCAATAGGCCCGGTAAGCATTTCTATTGGATTCACTCCAACAACAGAGAAGGATTTCAACATGGCTCTTTTGCCAAGATTCAGTTTATCTGCTGTTTCCCCTGAAGAGATTAGGGTAATTGATGCTCCATCAGATATCTGGCTCGAGTTTCCCGCAGTTATATTTTCAATGCCTTTGAAAGCATCCGGGAGACGGGAAAGTTTCTCGATGGAACTATCCGCCCTGATTCCTTCGTCGGCTTCCAGGATCTTTTTCCCGCCGTTCCTGTCCAACCCTTCAACTGGAACAATTTCACTTCTTAAACTGCCAGTGCTTGAAAATGCTTTTTTATGGCTCTCAAGGCTGAAAGCGTCCATTTCATCCCTTGAAATATTGTATTTTTTTGCTATGATTGAAGCGGCTTTGGCCTGGCTGAACCATTGTTCTTCATTGGGATACCTCTGCCTCAATTCATCAGTGAAGGGTGTGGAATCGTCCTTAATGCTTGAAAACATCGGCACCCTTGTCATGGATTCGACCCCACCTGCCAGTACCAGATCATAAATTCCTGCCTCAACACCACTGTAAGCAAATTGTATAGATTGAAGGCTGGAGCCACACTGCCTGTCTATTGTAACACCAGGCACAGTTTCCGGGAATCCTTCAGCCAGCAGGGCATTTCTTGCAATATTCGCAGATTGTTCCCCTACCTGGTCCACACATCCAACAATAAAGTCATCAACCATTTCAGGCTCGATGCCATGCTTCACCACAACTTCCATGGATAATTTTCCAAGCATTTTAACGGGGTTAATCATCCTTAATGCTCCGCCTCTCTTCCCAAAGGGAGTCCTCAAATTTCCAGAAACGAATGTTTCTTTTATTTCTCTTCTCACACCTGAACATGCTCTACAGATAATTATCTCTTATCATTTCTTATCAGGCAGGGATAATGTGCTGCCATTTAGAAAACCCCCTAATAAATAATTCCGGCAAGTTATTGTAAAAATTATTAAATAAAAATATATTGCACTTGCATGGAAAATAAAAAAGTTATGATCCTCGGAGCAACAGGCTCAATCGGGAAGAGGCTTTACCGCTCATTAAAGGAAAAAGGCTATAAAATCTATGTCGCGTCAAGAAACATTGAGGGTGCAAAGCAACTTCTTCCAGATGCCGAGGCTTATTTTGAGTACAATATGCTGAAACCGGACGATCTTTCAGAATTCATCAATGGCATTGGGGCAGTTGTAAATTTAGCAGGTGCGCCAATTTTTGCACACTGGAAAGGAGGTTATGAAAGGGAAGTTGTGGATAGCAGGGTAAAGGGAACCAGTTATGTTGTGGAGGCAATTGAAAAATGTGAAAAGAAGCCTGAGGTCCTGATAAATGGTTCCGCTGCCGGGATATATGGATATTCAGAGAATGTTGCTGCGGATGAAAATTCACCAGCAGGGAAGGACTTCTGGGGACAATTGGTTCTGGCCTGGGAAAAGGAAGCTTACAGGGCTGAAGATCTGGGAGTAAGGGTGGTTACAGTAAGAACAACCCTTGTTCTTGAAAAAGGTGAAGGGGCTCTTGATGCACTTGTTCCTTATTTCAAAAAAGGAATTGGAGGATATGTGAGGCCGGGAAACCAGTTGTTTCCATGGATACATATGGAAGATGAAATCGGAATCATAACCAGTGTTATGGAAGATAGCAGTTTCAAAGGCCCGATTAACTGTGTTGGGGGCAACTGCACATCCAGAGCCTTCTCAGAAAGCATAGGGAAAGCGCTGAACAAAAGGGCAGGGCTTCCAATACCCGGATTCGTTATAAAATTCCTTTTCGGCAGGGCATCGGATCTGGTCCTGAAAAGCCAATCAATAAAATCAGAAAAGATAGAGTCGATTGGATACGGGATAAAGTTTGCCGACATAAATGCTGCAATGGAGGATATCCTGAAAACCGAGAAGGAAAGGGAGTCCCAATAACTTTCCGTACATCCAAATAAAAAGTTGTTTAATATCTCCTTCATATTTGATGCTCGACAAAAGAAAAAGATTGGATGTTTTCCAAATTAATAATTCAGCTAAGGCTCTCTCCCCTGTTTCCATAGAGAATGTCGTACATCTGTGAAAATATGCCTTTCTTCTCCCTGAGTTCAGGGAAGGTGCCTGATTCAACAATTTCACCGTTCTGGAGGACTATTATCTTGTCAACAAGGGATATCATTGAAAATCTGTGGGTAATGAGGATAAGCGTTTTCTCCCTTGCAAACTTTTCAAGGCTCTGGAAGATGAATTTCTCGGAATATGGGTCGATGTTGGATGTCGGCTCATCCATTATTATTATCTGCGGGTCTCTGCATAACGCCCTTAATATGGCAATTGCCTGTTTCTGCCCTTCAGAAAGGCTTCTTCCCAGTTCACCAACATTTGTTTCCAGCCCCTGTGGCAATTTGGAAAAAATTCTGTCAAGGTTGAAGTCACCCGCCAGTTTTTCAATTTCCTCTTCTGACTTGTCAGGTGCTGCAATCTTCACGTTTTCGTATATGGTGCCCCTGAAAAGGAAAGGCTCCTGGAGAACTGGTGATATAAGGTTCCTGTACGATTCTGTATTGATTTCTGAAAGGTTCTTTCCATCTACCAGGATCTCTCCCGATTGTGGAGTGTAGAATTTCATTATCAGATTTGAAAGCGTTGTCTTTCCTGCGCCTGTATGGCCAACGATGCCTATGTTTTCTCCTTTTTTGATTGCCAGGTTGATGTTTTTCAGTGCATCAGAATCGTCATAAGCAAAATTCACGTCTTTGAGCACTATTGAGTCATTCAGCGAAGAAACATTTATTTCACCATCAAGTGCGGCTTCCTTTTTGCTGTCTATAATGCCATATATCCTGCCCACTCCAACTATTGATGACTGATAGGAGTTGTAAAGCTGGGAGAGCTGGATTACAGGATCAAAGAATTCCTGGACGTAAAATATGAATGAGACGAGTATTCCTATTGAAATCAATCCTGCTTTCAGCTGAATGGCCCCTGCAAACACAACAATTGCAATTCCTGTATATTCAATTATCCTTACTATTGCACCATATACGGAAGACAGCCTGGATGCCTTTATGTTTGCATTCAGGTTGTCAGTGTTAAGCCCGTCAAACTTGCCTTCTGTATAGGATTCAACGTTGAATGCTTTTATGCTCCTGATGGATGAAATATTCTCAGCAAGGTTCCCGGTAATTGCAGCTATGGTCTTTCTTGTCCTGAGGTAATTCCTCCTCACTTTTCCCTGGAGGGAGAGTGTAAAAATTGAAAGGAATGGAAGCACAATAAGTGCGTATAAAGTCAGGTTAAAATCAAGATAAAGCATGATAGCTATGGACATGATCACTGTGGTCATGCCGGACACTACTGAAGGAATCTGAAATGTAAGGAATTCACCAAGCGTCTCCCCGTCGTTTGTCATTCTGCTTATGAGAAATCCTGCCTTCACTTTGCTGAAAAATGAAATAGGAACATGCTGGATGCTCTTAAAAGACCTGTCCCTCAGGTTTTTCACTGTTCCCTGTGCGAGAATCGTGGAACTTAAAACCCTGAACCTGTTTGATCCAAACTGTATCAGGGCAAGAGAGATGAAAACCAGGCTGAATTCAATTATGATCTTAAAACTGCCAGTTGCAACCCCGTTAACTGCATCCCCAATGGCGAGAGGGGAAAAGGTGGCAGCAATTGCAGTAATCATCACAGAAGCAACCAAAATTGCTGTTTGCTTCCTGTTCTTCGCCATATCTTTTAAAAGCCTTTTAAGGGCTGTTCTCCCTCTCAGGGTTTTAATGTATGATTCTTCAATTTCATCATAAGTCTGTTTCATTTTTAAAACCATCCTTTTCCATTGCGTAGCTTATTTCTTCCACATTTTGAAGCTCGCTTATCTCACCGTTTTCGAGTTCATAGGCCGTTGACGCATACTTCATCGCAGAATATCTCAGTGAAACCAGCACAACTGTTATTCCTTCAATGCTTTTGACTATTCTCGAAAAAATAGCCAGTTCTGTTTCAGGGTCCACACTGGATGTAGCATCGTCAAGAATCAGTATTCTTGGGTTGGATGCTATGGCCCTTGCAAGCGCAACCCTCTGTCGTTGGCCTCCAGAAAGAGTTATTCCCCTTTCCCCTATTATTGTTGAATACCCTTCAGGAAGGCTCTCGATAAAGTCGTCTATCCTGGCGATCTTTGCTGCTCTCCTGGTCATTTCCTCTGTAATTCCATTTCTTCCAAATATAATATTTTCGCTTATGCTGCCTGAAAGAAGGCTTATTTCCTGAGGCACAATGGCAATGTGGTTCCTCAGGGAAGACAGTGGAATATCCCTGACATTTACCCCGCCGATGAATATCTGACCATCTGAAGGATCTTCCAGCCTTGGTATAAGGTTCACCAGTGAACTTTTGCCGGAACCTGTTTCACCCGTAAGGCATACAAAGGATTCAGGGGGGATTTCTAAATCCACATTTTTGAGGATTTCCCTTGCTCCACGCTTATACTTGACTCCTCTTATGCTGATCCCGTTACTCTTGGGGAAATCGCCTGAAGTCAGGACATCTTCGTCAAGATCCCTGTCAAGCACTCCCTTTATTCTTCCTATGCCTGCCCTGGCATTTTCCGAGAATGCAATCAGCCTTCCAAGGAAGCTCACGGGAAATGTTACCATTGTAAATATGTTGACAGCAGCAACAAGCCCGCCCACATCTGTTTTTGAAACAATGGATGAATAACCGCCATAGAATATTACTGCAGTTGCAGCCGCACTTATTATGAAGGGCATAAGATTGTTATATATTCCTCTCAGATGGGCAACATTCATGTATTCTCCGTAATATGTGTCTGTTATTCCGGTAAATCTGTCAATCTGCGGTTCTTCCTGCAAATATGACCTCACAGTTCTTTGCCCTGTGATATCCTCCTGGATGCTTTCTGTCATCACGCCATAAGTATCCCTTATCTTCATCCAGTGAGGCCTTTGCTTTTTTTGAAATTTTACGCCTACGTATATCAGGATTGGAACAGTTGCCAGGAAAAAAAGTGAATAAACAACGTTAATATATAACAGATAGCCAACTGCAAATATGATTATCAGCATTGTTGGAATCAACTGGGAAAGTGAATTCATGATAAAATTTCTGCTTGCGTCTATATCCATGGTAGTTCTTGAAAGCAAGTCCCCCGAGGTTTTATCATGGAAAAACTTGGTCTTCTTTTTAACCATGCTGTTTACAACCCTCTTTCTCAGGTTATAGGCATAGATCTGGCTGGTATACTGCGCGCCAAAATTAACGACGAAAGATGCAATAGCAGATAAAACTGCCAGCAGCATAATATATTCTATCTCCAGGTATATGGCATTAAAATTCCTGGATTCCAGTGAGTTGATGATATCCCCAATTATTATAGGGACGAGAAGCCTTGTGGCGGTGGACAGTATTGCGAAGGCAATAATCAGGTATATTATCCATTTCTTATTTTTCAGGTATTCTCTGGAGAAGAGGAGTGGTTCAAACACACCCTTTACTTTTTTCAAAAAATTTTTTTTATTCTGCCTCAAAATAAACCTACATTCTATTGAGAATTTTAAAGTTTTGTAGTTAATTTGTTAATTTTTATACAGGAAAAACACTATTTTTTCCATTCATTTATGCGTAGGAATATAAAATTGAAATACAACTATATATGTTTGTGATCTATACAACCTGAGTGAAATTTGTTATATTCTATGAAAATAATTATAATAAACATAATATAAGTATACGCCCAGGAGGGAGATTGATATGACGGATAAGATAGAAAATGCAGCAAAATCAGATAAAATAAACAGGACGCAAATGGCCCAAATCCTTTCTGCCTTCTCAGGATGGCTTATGGATGGATACACATCTATTGCATACGTAGTTGTGGCAGTGACAATTTCAGGTGTATTTTTCCCATCAAATTTTTCTGATTCCCTTCTGCTTACATTTCTTGGACTGGCAGTGGGGGCAGTTGCAAGATATTTAGGATCAATAACACTGGGAAACTTCCTTGGCGACAAACTTGGGAGAAGGAAGATGCTGCTTTATTCAATCGTTGGTTTTTCTTTCTTTTCGTTCCTGATTGCATTTCTTCCAACCTACAAGACTGCAGGGTATCTTGCAACCATAATGCTGTACGTTCTTCTATTCCTGGTCGGGATATTTGCAGGGGCAGAGTACTCAGGCGGAACAGCCCTGTCAATGGAAGCAATTCCCCAGGAAAAAAGGGTTGCGGTTGGGGCATTTGTCCAGAGTGGATATGGGGTGGGGTTTTTCATTTTGCTCCTCGTTGCATCATTGGTAAGTTCACATTTCAGCCCCGCGCAGGCTGATACCCTTGTGTGGAGAGTTATCTTCGCAACAACAATAATTCCTGGACTTGTGGCTGTTGCCATAAGGTTCCTCACACATGAGAGTCCGGTTTTCGAGGAAATGAAATCAAAGAACGAGATTGAAAAAGCGCCAATTGAAGGGACATTTTCACAGACCAGAACTCTTGTTTCTGCTTTTTTGCTTGTAGCCGGCCTGCTTCTTCTAAACACAATAACGCTCAGTTTTTATCCCACTTTCCTTCACCAGTTGTATCCTCTCCTGAAAAGCTCTGCGGACGATCTGTATAATTCGTATATAGACCTGATATCTCTGGTAGGGGTCTGGATTGGCGGCATCTCTGCACTTTTCATTTTCAGAAGAAAACTTACGATGTCATTCTTTTCAATAATTTTCCTCATATCACTTATTCCATTGTATTATCTTGTTTTTTCGGGGAACCTCGCCTATACAGTCATAGCCTTCTCAATACAGGCTTTTATCGAAGCAGCAATATTCGCCAGCATCCCGGCTTTTCTTTCTGAAGTGTTCAGCAAATCCCACAGGACAACGGCCATAGGATTTATCTATAACGGAGCTGCCATACCTGCAAGCTTTGGAATATCCGCCGTTCTATTCTTTTCCTCCGGGAAGCTATTCGGAACGACCAAAACATCCTGGATGGCATTTCTATTCATAGGCGCAGCCATACTGCTCACTGGCCTGATTCTCTCAAAGGAAAGCTCCAACAGGGATAATGACCCCATAAACAATTAAAAATACACAAACCAAACTTTTTTAGAAAGTGCAATTATTATTTTCTGAACCTGATGGCGTTGAGGATATGCCCTGGGATATGGAGATTCCCGTTATTGCCCAATTTAAACATGCCCTGTTGGTTCAGTTTCAATATCCTGGCATCAGGCAAGAGAGAGTTCGCCTCCAGAAATTGAAGAACTTCAGGTGTTTCAAAAATCACCCTGCTGACAGAATATCCCTGTTCAGGTTCGAGATCATCATACTTCAAATCTACAGGAATTGAAACTCTTCCATAAGCATCAGGTATGGGATTTCCATGAGGGCATTTATCGCAGTTAAATTTGCTGCAGGCAGCGGAAATTATCTCTTCTGTAATTCCGTGTTCAATTCCCATTGCCTGGTCGTCAAGCATTGACCATTTCATGTTGAGCCCCTTCCAGAGAATTACTTCCGCAACGCGGTGTTTTCTTAGGAAAAGATTAGCCTCCTTTTCTCCATCTTCAGTAAGGGAATATTTTCCCCTCCTGTCCCTTTTCACAAAATTCTTTTCAAGCAGTATCTTAATTTCATCATAAACAGTCTGCCTTGCGGTTCCAAGTATCTGGGAAATGTCTGCAAGGGTTGCGAAACCCTTATAGTCTTTCAACTCTGTAATGGATTTCAGATAATCTTCCGTAGTAACAGAAAGGTTTGTACTCATTTAAATAATAATCTCATTCTGGATAATATACTCTGCTCACCCACGCATCAGAATTCAATCATAACATAAAATTTGCCACGGTCCTGCATCACCTTGCACGAAATGCCAAGATTCTTTATTTTTCCGCCAAGATCTTCAGCTTCGATTTCTGTATTTGTTTTAAGGTACAGGGAATTGAATCCAAATTCAGGAACCTCTCTCTGATCAATTATAAATTTGCCCAGCTTGTTCATAATGACTGAAAAAGTGCTCTCATCAATTGTCAGGTCTCCTCTTCTTATCTTCTCAAGCCCTATGTTCATTACACCATCAAATACAGACTGATCTGACTTCTTCTTTATTGTTTTCACGCTTTTTGAACGCAGCCCGCTTATGAGAAGAAATGCGCCAAGGGCCAGCACCGGTATTAAATCAATTATATAGAATAACAGAAACCTGAAGTGAATTACTATAAATAAATAAAAAGCAAGAAGGGCAATGCCCCCCAATACCGACGTCAGTTTCATGCAACTTAAATCTAATCAATTTATTAATATTATCCCAAACATTTGAACTTTTCAATTCAGATTCTGCCAATGAATCACAATACAGGAATATTGGATGCCGTTTCATATGGCAAAAGGATGAACATATCCATACCCACTCAAATTGGCCACAACTCTCTTCCTCTTTATTCTGGAACAATATCAACTGCCAAAATAATGGAAAATATTTTCCTAAAGTTAACGAAATCTCCGGTGTGAAATGTTATAAGTGTAGCTGAAATGGGTGTGGCGTAATAAATTGATCTTGAACAGAGGTTGCTAAAATGGAAGAACTCCCACTAATCAGGGTTAGAAATATAAACAAATCCTTTGGTGAACATCGCGTTCTCAAAGATGTCTCCTTTGAAGTCTTCAAGGGTGAGTTGTTCGTTATTGTTGGTTACAGTGGATCTGGAAAATCCACATTGCTGAGGATACTTGCCGGGCTCGAAGCAACAGACAGCGGGACGATATATTTTGGCGAAGAGGATGTTAGCAATCTTCCGCCACAGAAAAGAAAAATTGGCATGGTCTTCCAGGATTATGCAGTCTGGCCTCACATGACAGTCAGAAAGAACATAGAATTCGTCCTGCAGGACAACCAGATTGGCACTAAAGACAAAGACGGGTATGTAAAGGAGCTCCTCGGAAAGGTTGGCCTTCTTGAAAAAATTGACAGTACCCCTTCCCAGCTTTCTGGAGGGCAGTTGCAGAGAGTTGCTTTGGCCAGAGCGCTTGCAGTGCAACCGAATATACTTCTTATGGATGAACCACTGAGCAATCTGGACAGGCAGGTCAAAAAGACACTGCAGCTCAAGATACTGGGCATAACCAGAAGCATGAAAATAACAACCCTTTTTGTTACCCATGATCAGGAGGAGGCACAACTTCTGGCGGATCGCATTGCCGTAATGAATTCGGGCGCAATTGAACAAATAGGGGATCAGAGAGCATTTTATGACAATCCAGTGAGCAATACTGTGGCCGGTTTCATGGATGAAATAATTTCATTTGAGGGTACCGTGTTGAATTCAAAACTTAAAAAGTACACCGTAACCATAAATAAAAGAGAAGTGAATATTTCCCAGATCAATGATGCCTCATTATCAAGTGGCGACAGGTGCAAAATTTCTGCCCGGATCACAGATCTCAAGATTGACGGGAATGGCTGGATAAATGGAACTGTTATCTCGGACAAGTTCTATTCTGGAAATAACCATCTTATCATTAGCCTTGAAAATGGACATTCAATAAATCTGGTCGTTGATGATGGCATCATGATGGATTACGGATCACCCGTTAAACTTTCCACGAATGAAGGCAAGGCATTTCTCTTTCGCATGTGATTCAAAACAGGCATTTTGCCATCATTGATCCACTAAGGCTACATATATAACATATATATTCTTGTTACAATATACTTAAGCAACCTGTTTCAATAACTTTATGAAAACATATGAATAAGAAATCGTTAATTGCCATTATTGTTGCTGT
>JAKAVO010000050.1 GCA_021817255.1 Thermoplasmata archaeon | reverse complement strand
TCTTACGCCAACCTGGCCGGGAATATAAATTCCAGGTTCATTGGTTATTGCCATATTCTCCTTAAGCGGAAAATCCAGTGTGTAAGAAAGTGCACTGTGATCGTGGACATCAAGCCCAATTCCGTGGCCAAGGGAGTGTATAAAGCGGCCTTTATATTTGGTGGAATCAATCACATTTCTTGCTTTGATATCAACATCCTTCCCGTTTGCGCCTTCCTTTATTAATTTCATTGATTCTGCCTGTGCAGTGTAAACAGTGCTGTATATTTCTTTCAGCTCATCAGAGGCCCTCCCGAAACACACAGTTCTTGTGACATCAGAACAGTAGTCTTTGTATAATGCCCCATAATCTATCAAAACACCATCGCCCTTCTTCAATTTTCTCAATCCCGGGGAGTAATGTGGCTGTGATGCATTTTCACCAAACGCAACAATGGTTGAAAAAGATGGGCCGTCAGCACCGTTCTTCATCATTTCATAGACTACTTTTGCAGCAACTTCCTTTTCCGTAATTCCTTCTTTCAATGACTTGTGGACAGCACCGATTGAGTCGCTTGCTATTTTTGCGGCTTCCTTAATGTTATCTATCTCTTCCTTGCTTTTAATTATTCTTGCCTCCCGTATGGAAACGGAAACATCAACGAAATCCTTATCCGGAATAATCCTGAGAAGGTTCTTGTAATTTTCAAGGGACAGGGAAGCATAGTTGAGGCCAATAGTGTTGTATTTTGCAAGCCCTTCCCTCATCATCGATTCGTATTCCTGTTTACCCCTGAAGATCCTGACTTCCAGCCCGGTTTTCCTTGCAGATTCTTCCTCAAGCACTGAAGTAAATATTGTAGATCCTTCATTCGTGGCAACTATAAACGATCCTTCAAAGATTCCACCGTGTGCTTTTGCAATATATTTAAACGTTTTATCCAGCGAGTTCTCTCCACCATTTATAATTAGAATAGCTTCACTCTCCCTGGCAAAATTAAAAATGTCACCTGCTCCCATAGACTAACATTATACGCTGATATTTATATATATTCTGGGCTTTTCTTCAACCTGCAGAAAAATAAGGCGCATTATAATGGCAACTCTTTTTTAAAAGCAGGCAATAACCTTCAGTGATTAAAGCTCAGTCATTTTTTGCCTATTCGAGGTGTGGCACAATTATTGTAAATGAAGAGGCAGTCGAGTTCCCATTCATTGTGAAATCCGGCATGATCAAGAACAGTGAAGATAGCATTGCATTTATGGGAGAGAATGCAGTTAAGAAAACAATTTATGTTGGCAAAAAAGAAATATCCATTGCAGAGACTGAAAATTTTGCCATTCCATTAATCAGCCCGCTGTTCCTCAAAAAGAGCAGGCAGGCAGTAAACACCATTTTAGAAATAAAGGAAAAAATCGGGTATGGCAAATTGCTTTATATTCCGGGGATTTCAGATCCTTACGTAATTCCACAATTGCTATTGCTTGGTGTTGACGTTTTTGATAATATCAATGCCGAAATTGAAGGAACACATGGTGTCCTCTACACCATGATGGGGCGGCTGGGCAATGGAATGGACAATAGTGCCGGGAATACCGCCTTTTTGGAAAATCTCATGTTTATTTTGAAAAAAGGGATTGAGTCAGAGACGCTGATGGAAATGGTTGAAAGGTGGAATATCAGTTCAAAAGCCATGGAGATATTGAGAATACTTGAGAGTGAAAAATCTGAAGCATTTGAAAAAGCATATCCGCGAACCACAGGATCTGTTATAGCAAGCGGCATTGAATCACTGAACAGGCCAGATATTGCAAGGTTCAACAAGTATGTTGTCGAAGAATACAGGAAACCAAACGAACTCACCACTGCCCTCTTTCTGCCATGCTCAGCAAGGAAGCCTTACTCTGCGTCAAAGTCGCACAGGGCAATATTTGAAGCACTTGGGGCACTTAGAAAATATGTGAATGAAGTAATTGTGACTTCACCCATAACACTGGTTCCGAGGGAATTGGAGGAAACTTATCCTGCAGGTTTCTACGACATACCTGTCACCGGGAGCTGGTATATGGAAGAAAAGGAGAACATTGTCAATTCCATTAAGGCATTCGTTGCAAGCAATAATTACTCTGAAACGATTTTCTTCCTTCCCGAGGATATGCTTTTTATCAAGGAAAAATTAAATCTGAATGAAAACTTCATCCTCTGGAAAAAGGGGGAAGAAAACCAGTTCGATGCACTAAAAGAAAGAATCATTCAAATCCGGGAAGCACAGAATTCCGAAAGAAGAAGGGACTTCATGAAAGAAAAACTGTTGGCTATTGCACGCTATCAGTTCGGCAACTGGATAGGTGAATATGCCAGCCAGCTGAAAATAAACAGGATGTTCAACCAGTTTATGCTTGTGGAAGGAAACAAGCCATTCTTCATTTTCAACGAAAGGCAGGGAAAACTGACAATCCACAAAAATGCTGCAGGGTTGTTCATACAGGAAGGGAAATTTCTGGTTGAGATAGATGACTTCAAGCCAACCGCAAATATCTATGCCATGGGAATCAAGGACTGCTCCAGTGATGTGAGGCAGGAAGATGAGGTTGTATTGCACCACGAAGGATCTGCCAGGGGCACAGGCATTGCAAAAATGAGCAGGGACATTATGCTCAGTTCAAGCAAAGGAGTTGCAGTGAAGGTAAGGAACTAGCTGCAGTTTAAAGTACGGGCGGTTGTCCACGTAAGTTGCTCTCTCAAAAAGCCAAAAAAATTATAAAAATAAGATATGATAATTAATGAGAAGCTAATAT
>JAKAVO010000049.1 GCA_021817255.1 Thermoplasmata archaeon | reverse complement strand
AGATGAATAATTGCTGTGGTTTAACATCTTTCCGCACTTCACATCTGAAAGCATGCATCTTACAGAATTGATCTGATCTATTGGGTAACCACCAGAAACCAGTTTGTGCATTATCTCCTCATACCTCTCCCTTGAAATGCCAGGAGCGATCTTCTCGAACAATGATGATGAGCCCCCGGAAAGAAGAAATAGCAGTTTTTCAGATCTGTCTTCCCTGATCATATTGAAGATCTGTTCTGAAGAATTAAATGTGTCATCTCCTGGGAACGGGTGGTTTCCCTTGAATACCGTAAACCCGCCTAGAGTTTCAGGATTTGGTGCAAGGCAAATTTTCAGGTTTGCTTTCTTTACGGTTTCCTGTTCCAAACCCCGAACCATTAAAATTGATGCTTTTCCCACCGCAAATATGCTGAATTCACTATTGGAGATGAATGCCTGAATTTTATTGTTTTTCTTCTTCATTATATTTTCAGGGGATTCCTGTTCTTTTGTCCTGAAAATGCCATCCCTGATTTTCTGATTGATCTCCTCCAGTGATCTGTCCATGGCGTGTGTATTATATTAAAGTCAATAAAGTTAATTTTTTTCATAAAAAATTTGGAAAAACTTTTTTATACCATAATGATTTAGTTGTTCTGAGGTGAAGCCATGTTGTTCAAGTACATGCCAAGAGACGACGATGACGACGATGATGATGACGATGACGATGATGGATTCTAGAGGAGCATGACAGATGGCCGTCGTCCACAAGGATAATTTCGAAAAATTTTTTTCAAAAAAGATGTTTGACTTTTTTTTGTCACTTAAGTTTGAAGAACTCACTGAAGCCCAGGAAATGTTGATTCCTGTGATCAGGAATGGAAACAGCGCAATGTTGATCTCCCCTACTGGCAGCGGAAAAACTGAAGCTGCAATTTTTCCAGTCTTCGATTACATTATTAACAACGAGACAGAACCCATAACTGCCCTTTTTATAACACCTTTAAGGGCACTTAACAGGGACATGCTTTACAGGCTCAAAGCTTATGGAAAAAAAATTGGCATAAGTGTCCAGGTCAGGCACAGTGATATTTCTGACAAGGAAAGAAGGGAGATTAGGGATAACCCTGCAAATATATTGATCACAACGCCAGAGTCAGTCAACATTTTATTAAACTCTAGGAAAATCAGGGAATATCTTAAAAACCTCAAGTTTGTCATAGTTGATGAACTTCATGAACTTGCACAAAATGAAAGAGGCACGCAGCTAAGCATTTCAATAGAAAGGCTGGCAGAACTGGCACCAAATTTTCAGAGAATTGGATTGTCAGCAACGGTTGGAAATCCGGAAGAGCTGTCAAGGTTTCTGTATAACACAGGCAAAGTTGAAATTTTAAAAACTTCCCTTGTAAAGACCATGGAATTTCAGATAACAATTCCTGAAAAGGCCTCTGAAGAAATCGCCGGAAAGATGGGATGCGAGGCTGAATATGCTGGAGCCATTGTAAAAATAAAGGAATTGATTGTGTCACATCAGGGAACACTAATTTTTGTCAATACAAGGAGTGTGGCGGAAGATATAGCTTTCAGGATGTCACTCTATTATGGCGATCTGCCAGTTATGGTGCATCATGGATCTCTTTCAAGAGAGACAAGGGAAGAGGCTGAGTCAAAATTCAAGAACAGGGAAATAAAGGGATTGATCTGCACATCATCCCTTGAACTCGGGATAGACATAGGATCAGCCGATCTTGTTATCCAGTTCAATTCTCCAAGGCAGATAAACAAGCTCATTCAGAGAATAGGGAGATCGGGGCACTGGATCCAGAAGGTTTCCAGGGGGATTATCCTGTGCGGGGACTTCATAGAGATGGAAGAGGCAATGGCAATTGTCGGCCAGGTGAACAACATGGTACTTGAGCCTGTGTTTATTCGGGAATTATCCTATGCCGCTGCAGCAAACCAGATTCTCCTGAGATCGCATCAGTTGCGGAAATTTAATGCCAAACAATTTTACACTATAATGAACAGGGCATACCCTATGAGAAACCTGTCCTATGAAGAATATCTCTCTATAATAGATTTTTTGAAAATATCACGAAAGATCAGGTATGATTCGGTCAATGTGATGTCATCCTCTGCCTCTCTCGAATATTTCATAAATAACATTTCTATGATTCCAAGTGAAAAAACATATAGGGTTGTTGACGTGATCAACAGAAAATTTGTCGGGACGCTTGATGAGAGATATGTTTTGAATGAGATTGAACCTGGAGCCTATTTTGTAATGAGAGGTGCTACCTGGCGTACAATAAGGCTTGAGGAACAGAGTATTTTTGTAGAGCCCTTCCACACTGCAGCACTCACTCCTAAATGGACAGGCGAAGATATACCCGTACTTCCGGATGTTACAGAAAGAGTCTCGCACAATAGGGAATTCTGCAATATAGAAGAGAGCGTTGATCCGAAATCAAGAAAAAAACTCGAACTATGGCTAAAGGAAGAACTGGCTTTGACAAATAAAGTGTATGTGGAAACCCATGGGCAGGAAATATTGATCCAGATACTGCTGGGCACGAAAGGAAACTTTGCCCTTTCTGAAATAATCGGATCGCTGCTTACTTCCCTCACTGGCGAAAGTGTTGAAACAGACTATTCCCCATATCATATTTACATGAGGACTGGAAGGAGGATCAGGGCAAAGGAAATGATCGAGATAATAAAACAGCTGAAAAACTATGATCTGGAGATACTTATTGAAAATACTGTGAAAAGATCGAGGTTCTTTAACGGCATATTCCTTTATGAGGCAAGGAAGTTTAGCGTTATAAAGATGGACG
>JAKAVO010000048.1 GCA_021817255.1 Thermoplasmata archaeon | reverse complement strand
CTGGAGAGATGCTGGTATGGGAGTAGAAATCGCAGAAAAGGCACTTGAAACAGCAGAAAGTTGGATCAACACTGCAGAGACAATGGCCGAAAAGAAGATCTATAATACTTGCCTATACAGCGAAACGATGGCTGTTGAGATTGCTCTCAAGGCCGTACTCTTTGCAGTTGGCATAGAACCTCCAAAAATGCATAACATAATTGAAACTGTGGAAAAAAATATCGTAAACTCCCAGAAAATATCAAAGGATAAAAGAGAGGAAATACGGGAAATTGCAAGATCACTACTTCCTGAATTGCTTGGAAACAGGCAGACAAGCGGATATACGTTTAATTATAACATTGACAAAGAAACTCTTGAGGCAATTGCATTAAGGCATCTTGAACCATCTGAAAAAGCAGTATTATTATGTAAAAATATTGTAAAACAAATATCGGTGTAAACGCCAACTGGAATTGCTCCAAATCGACAAATGGAATCTGTCCTTCTTTGCTTAGGGCACCAGGCAAAATGATAGTTCATGAAATAGAACTGATGTCTCTGAGGCAGTGCATCCCTTTGGCATAATAACAGGCACAATACCCATATATGTTGCTTTGGTTCGCGCTCATCCCACCCATGAATGGTATGAGATTTTCAGCCCATGTTGTTAAAAAAATTAAAAAGTATTTAATATACATAGCTATTGACTGAATGAAGTGGAGTTAATGGAGAAATTAATGGAAACTGGAACAACAACAGTAGCGATTACACTTAAGGATGCCGTTGTTATGGCAACTGAAAGAAGAGTTACAATGGAGCATTTCATAGCACACAAGGACGGACAGAAGCTATTTCAAATTGACACATATGCTGGAATGACTATTGCAGGCCTTGTAGGAGATGCCCAGGTACTGGTAAGATATATGAAGGCTGAACTTGAATTATACAGAATGCAGAGAAAAATCAACATACCCATAAGTGCAGCTGCAACATTGCTGTCCAACATCCTGAATCAGACAAAATTCTATCCATACATGGTTCAGATACTGATTGGCGGTGTTGATTCCAAGCCGCACATATTCTCAGTTGACGCTGCCGGCGGGTCTGTGGAAGATATATTCGTAAGCACAGGTTCCGGCTCTCCTTATGTATATGGTGTTCTGGAGTCAATGTACAACAAGGAACTGAAGCTCGATGATGGAATTGACCTGGTGATAAGAGGAATATCAGCAGCAAAATCAAGGGACTCAGCATCTGGCGGCATGATTGATGTGGCTGTCATCACAAAAGAGAAAGGCTACGTTCAGCTTGAAGAATCAGATGTTTTAAACAGGATAAAAAAATTAAAATTAAACCTTTAAATATTATTATTAACTACTTTATTAAAATTAAATTTTTCAGGAGTCATTTGACATGGTATTCAGAGACTATATAGAGGATGCAAAATCCATATTCGAGAGACTTGTCCCCGATAACGGAATTACAGAAGTTGCCTATGAGGGTCCAAACATTGTGGTATATACAAAGAACGAGGATCTCTTTGCCAACAGGGACGATATTGCAATAAAGGTAGCACAGGAAATCCGGCGCAGAATTTTCATAAGGCCCGACCCATCAATTCTAAAAGATGAGGAACAGGTCAAAAAAATTGTGGAGGAAACAATTCCTGAGGAAGCAGGGTTGAGGGACATATATTTTGAATCAGACACAGGGGAGGTGGTAATTGAGCTTGAAGAGCCATCAGTAGTGTCTCAAAAAGACTCTGAATATGTCAGATTAATAAAGCACAGCACCAACTGGTATCCAAGAATGATAAGGGCTCCGCCAATGCACTCCCACACAGTCAAGGAAGTCAGGGAATTTATGCGGGAGGTTAAGGATGAGAGGAAAAAATTCCTGAATTCGCTTGGCCAGAAACTGAATTCGCCCACAATGTTAGGTGAAACATGGGTGAGATTAACCGCACTTGGCGGGCACAGGGAAGTTGGAAGAAGCGCAACTCTTGTTTCAACCAATAATTCCAAGATTCTCATAGACTGCGGAATGATGAATACAAGCAATGCAGGGGAAAAGCCGTGGGAGGGGTCTCCATATCTGTATCTTCCGGAAGTGCAGCCTCTCAGTTCCATTGATGCAGTCATTCTTACACACGCGCACCTTGATCATTCAGGCATGGCGCCAATGCTGTACAAGTATGGCTATGAAGGGCCAATCTACATGACACAACCGACAAGGGATCTTGCCATATTGCTTCAGAACGATTTCATAAAGGTGGCACACATGGAGGGTTACAAGGCACCCTATGAAACAAAGCACATCAGGGACGAACTGAAGAAAACGGTTGTTTTGAGAAATAATGAAACAACGGATATTACACCTGATGTAAGGCTCACCTTTTATAATGCAGGGCACATTCTCGGTTCGTCATCTGTCCATCTTCACATCGGGGACGGTTTGTATAACGTTGTGCTGAGCGGCGATGTGAAATTTGAGAAGACATGGCTTTTTAATCCTGCAAATAATAAATTTCCAAGGGCAGAGACCTTCATGACTGAAAGCACATACTCTGGAAGGGATGATTACCACAAGACGAGGAAGGACGCATCCGAAATTCTTGTAAATATAATCAACAGGACTTTTGAGAAGGGAGGCTCTGTTCTTATTCCTGTGTTTGCAGTTGGAAGGAGCCAGGAAGTCATGATGGTTCTTGAGGAAGCAATGAGGACAGGTGCGATAAAGCAATGCCCCGTTTACCTGGATGGAATGATCATGGAAGCAACAGCAATCCATTCTGCATACCCGGAATTTCTGAACAGGAATTTAAGGGAAGAGATCATGGTAAAGAGGGAAAATCCATTCATGAGCCCAATATTCAAGAAAGTTGAAACAAGGGAACAGAGGCTTCAAATATGTGATTCTTCTGAAAGCAA
>JAKAVO010000047.1 GCA_021817255.1 Thermoplasmata archaeon | reverse complement strand
TGCTGACTTGTATGAAACTGCCAAGATTGGGCCTTCTTCCAAGGATATTTTCATGCAGAGGAGTGAGAGGCTGAGCAATGTTATTTTCACCAATGGCCTGCATATTTCCAGGAAGGCTGGACAGGGATACAACTTTTTCGGCATCAGGGCTTATAACGACTCAGATGACATGAGAAATGTTGCATGGAACAGGTACAACTTTTATGGAAATGATGAACTGTTCGTAAAGGAGTGGGAGGAGGAAAGGCAGATTGATGCCATAATATTTATCGATTACAGCACCGGTTCAAATCTGGGCTACAAGAAAACCAGGATGTTCGATTTCATGGTTACAAGCGCAATCAACGCTTCCTACACCATGCTTAAGAATCAGGATAAAGTTGGATATATCATATTCTCGTCTGATCACCAGATATACATAAAGCCATCATCAAGGAGCGAGTCCATAGAAAATCTCCAGAAGAAAGTTGCAGAGATCCGCCCATCCGGCACATTTAACTTGGGAGAGGCAAACAGGTTCATCAGGAAAACCGTAAAGAAAAATGCAATGATTTTCATGATCATTTCACCATTTTCAGGAAAGAGCACTGAGGGGCTTCTGCCACAGGATCTTCGAATGGAAAAGCAGGAATATCTCTACATCATTAACCCCAGGGGATTTTATGAAACGCATGACACAGAGGCCATAGGCGTTTTCGGCGATGCGCTCTTAAGCAAAGAAAATAAAATACTTGACACCAATGTTAAGTTTTTTAGAAAATTCGGCATTGTGGCGAGGAATGTGGCAAGAGACAGGGTAATTGTTTCACTTATTTCAGATTACATCAACGGGAGAGAGAGCAACAGGGGTGCATGATGAAGAAAAATGATGTGTTCATTTACATTTCCAATGCACTCATCCTGGCACCGGCAATCGCTTCTTATATCTATGTCTTCCCGGTAGACCGGGCACACTGGGAGAACTGGGTAATAATCTTCTTCATCCTTCCATTTGTAAAATATTTCTCTCCAAAGGACTACCGCCATCTGGTCTATCCTTCAGTTTTAATTTTTGGGATGTTGTACGTTCTAACTTCCCAGGTAGTCTTCATAGATCACCTTCAGTTTTTTGGTTCCTCCCTTTTTAAGACACACATATCGCTGAACCAGCTCCCACCCCTGCTTTTCACATTATCAACCGGAATTGTTTTTCCTCTTTTATTTGAGGGAATTTTGTCCAGGAAGACTTCAAGGGCAATTTCTTACATGGTCATTTCAACCACATCAACAATATATACAATTGCCACCCTTGATTTTGCATTAACAGTCTTCAAAGGCTCCGGTTTTCTCGAGGCTTACCAGATTACAGGGATTCTGATTTATATGAATGTTTATCTTCTCCTGTATAAAGGGTACGAATTTATAACCCTGTTAATCCAGCCAAACCCATTTGTAACAGAACTCCTGTTAACAACATTCATAGTTTCCATAATTGGTTTTGTATTCAGCCTGTATGTTTCAGAGGAAGACAGGGGGAAAATGTCTGTTCAAAACATAGGATATCCAATTCTTGTCGGGGCAATGGCGTCATTCATACTCACTTTCCTGCTCGTATATTTTCCGTACAGCATTTATTCCATATTCATAACAACCCTGATTGTAATAGTTACAATGTCAGCAGTAAAACATTCTGACAGAAAAGAAAATTACCATCTAAACGTTATAGGGGATAATGGAGCCAAGTAGCACCCTAGTTGAAAATATATTCTATTATGACAGTTCAGATTCTGTTTTTAAATACGGGGATATTGAAATAGAGAATGGAAAAATCAGGAAAATCGAGGAAAAAGATCCTGTTCACCCGGAAAATAATTTTCTTGCCCCAGGGTTCATAAACACACACGCACATATTGCAATGAGCAGATTCCGGGGAAAGCTGGATGACGTTAATCTTGAGAAGTTCCTTGAAAGGACTTTCAGGCTTGATAGCGGAAGATCCAGGGAAGATATACTGCACTCATCAATTTGTGGGATATATGAAATGATCTCCAATGGAATCACCTCTTTTTTTGATCTTTACTATGATGAAGACATAACCTGGGAAGCATGCAACAGGATGGGAATCAGGGCATTTCTGTCATGGAACACTCTTGACAGGGAAATTACAACACAGAAGGGTGATCCTGTGGAAAATGCTGAAAATTTCATAAAGGATTACAGGGGAAAGAATTCAATAATTGAGCCATCGGTCGGTATTCAGGGGGTTTACGTTGCATCTTTAGGCACAATGAAACGTGCAGATGAGATTTCAAAGAGAATGGGCACAATCCTTCACATGCATCTATCAGAAACGAGAAAGGAAGTGTATGAATTCCTGGAAAAAACAGGAAAGAGGCCTGTTGAATACCTTTCTGAGAATGGCCTCTTATCGGACAGACTCAACGCTGCCCACTGCGTATGGCTAAATGATCATGAAATAAAGGCGCTTGCCAAACATGGTGTCAGTGTGTCATGGAATTCTGAAAGCAACCTTAAGCTCGGAACCGGTGGATTTCCTCCAGTGCCAGAATTGATAAAGAGCGGAGTGAACATAACCATTGGGACTGACAGCAACGGCAGCAATAATTCCCTGAATTTGATTGAATCTGCAAAGACCGGCGCAATATCCATAAAAAACAGCAGGTGGGACGCTGGTATGCTGAGTGCAAAGGAAGTATTCAACATGGCAACAGCCAATGGCGGCAAAGCTTCCCACATTTCAAAACTAGGTGAGATTAAGGTTGGTGCACCCGCCGATTTCAACATAATTGACGGGAACCACTTTTCCATTCAATCTTCCAACCCTGAAGTTATGGTAAACCACATAGTTTACAGCATGAACCCTGGCGCAATTGTTGACACTGTAATCAACGGAAAATACGTGAAAAAAGATGGCAGAATAACCATGGATCTTGAGAAGCAGTATAAA